>JAGVPR010000203.1 GCA_020052115.1 Candidatus Eiseniibacteriota bacterium | reverse complement strand
TCCTCGCGGATCGGCGCTCTGCGGTTCCCTTCGGTCGCTGTGACCTGCTCCCGGAAGGACTTCCACCTTCAAGTCAGTGCCCATGCTGGGCGTACCCAAACGAAGGCGGCAGGCCCTTTCGGACCTGCCGCCTTCTCACGGCTTCGGCTCGAGGGCCGATGCCGAGTCGCGGACTAGCCGTTGGTCAGCGTGATGATGATCCCGTTGCCGGCCGGTCCGCTGGTATTCGTTTCTCCGTAGCCCTCGATCGTGTACACCGAGCCGACGACGCCGTAGCCAACGCGGCCCTGCGCCCAGCCCGCCGCGGCGACCGTCTCGGCGACACCCGTGAACGGGTTACGCACCGTGTCGTTGCCGCCCGGGAACAACCCGGCCGTCTGCATCTGGGCCAGCGTCGGGTAGATGCCGTCGTTCCGCACCGAGAAGTCCTCGGCGGCGAGCTGCGCGGAGTGCGCGTTGGCCTTCACCGAAGATTCCTTCGCGCGGTTCTGCATAGACAGGTAGTTCGGAATCGCGATCGCGGCGAGGATCCCGATGATCACCACCACGATCATGAGCTCGATGAGGGTGAAGCCCTCATGGCGCTTCAACATTGTACTGTTCCTCCTTTCGCCTCGATCGTCCTAGCGCACCTTTTGGCGCTTCCCGATGAACCCAAACAGCAACCCGTATGCCACACTCGGAGAGCCCCGCCGCGTCGAGCTAAGCCTTTTCCGGACAACACGTTATGAAACTCGTTTCCCGCGGCGCCGGCCCCGGCGGACCCCGCGCGCGATGCAGAGTCGGTGCGCGTGCGGCAATGCGCAATGCCGCGTGCTATCCGCCACGGGTTCACGCCGCCTTCTCGTCCATGGCATCCTGCTCTTCGTCCGCGACCATCGAATCGGGCACGCCGCCGGGGAGAAGCCCCGCGCTCTTGTAGCCCTGGAGCTTCCGATAGAGCGTCGAGGCATTGATGCCCAGGATCTGCGAGGCCCGCTTCTTCTGCCACCCCGTGTGGTTCAGGACCTTCATGATGTACTCGCGCTCCAGTTCCTCGAGCGTGAGATCCGGCGAGTCGATCACCAAACTGCCGCGGCGGCCTTCACCGCGGATCACCTTTTCGGGCAGGTCCGCGATATCAATGAGGTTGTCGTCCGAGAGGATCACGGCGCGCTCGATGACGTTCTCCAGCTCGCGCACGTTTCCCGGCCAGTCGTACTTGAGGAGCACATCCATCGCATCCTTGGAGAGAGTCTTCACCGCCCCGCTTCGCTCGCCGAGCTTCTTCAGGAAGTGATCAACGAGGAGAGGGATGTCATCCCTCCGGTGCCGGAGCGGGGGCAACTTGACCGGGATCACGTTCAGCCGGTAGAACAGGTCGGTGCGGAACCGCCCCTCGCTGACCTCCAGCTCGAGATCAGCGTTCGTGGCGGCGATCAGCCGCACGTCAATCTTGATCGGCTTGGTGCCGCCGACGGGGATGATCTCCCGCTCCTGCAGCGAGCGAAGCAGCTTCACCTGCGTGCCGGGCGAGGTCTCCCCGACCTCGTCGAGGAAGAACGTGCCCCCCTCGGCCACGGTGAACAGGCCCGCCTGGTCGCGCACCGCGCCGGTGAACGACCCCTTGATGTGGCCGAAGAGGTTCGACTCGAGAAGGTCCTTCGGAAGGGCTCCGCAGTTGATCGAGACGAACGGGCCGCTCGCGCGATGGGAAAGGTAGTGGATGCGCCGCGCGATCAGCTCCTTGCCGGTCCCGCTCTCGCCGAAGACCATGATGGTCGAATCGGTCTCCGCGACCTTCTCGACCATCTTGAAGACCTTCTGCATCTCCTCGCTGGTCCCGATGATCTCCTTGTCGGTGTGGCTCTTCTTCAGCTGGCGCTTCAGGAAGAGGTTCTCGCTCCGGACGCGGCGGACCTCGCAGGCGTTCCGGATGACCATCTGGATCTCGTCGTTCTTCGCGTCCTTCTCGAGATAGTAGAACGCCCCCTTGTTGACGGCCTCGATTGCGGAGCGCTGGGACGCATACGCGGTCATCATGACGACCGGGATGCTCGGATCAATCTTCTTGATCCCTTCGAGGAGCTGGATGCCGTCCATCCCGGGCATCTTGATGTCGCTCACGACGGCGTCGAAGGCGTCCTCCCGGGCACGCTCCAGCGCTTCCCCGCCCGAGCCGACCGCCGTGACGTCGTAGCCCTCTTTCTTGAGCATGATCGAGAGGAACCGGCACATGCTCTCTTCGTCGTCGACGACGAGGATCCTCTTAGGTGCCACGTCAAAGACCCCTCTCCTTGGACCGCTCCCGTCGGGGCGGACTTCAAGCTTCCCAGGGCAAGTACACCGATGCCATCGTGCCGCTGTCCGAACTCGCGGAGAGCGACAGCTTCCCACCGTGCCTCTCCACGATGCGCTGCGCGATCGAGAGTCCTAGTCCCGAGCCGCCCCGCTTCGTGGTGAAGAACGGTTTGAAGACCTGATCCCGCAGTTCTACAGGGATGCCGTGTCCATCGTCCGTGAAGGAGATGCGGACGAACGACCTCTCTTCTGCGGGCCCTGACCGCCGCCTCTCGCCCGTAGGGGCCGCAACGGGCGCGTCGGCAGCGACGACGAGCGTGCCGGACTCCATCGCTTCGAGCGCGTTGAGCGCCAGATTCGTGAACACCTGCCGGATGGCATCCGAGTCGGCGTTGACGAAAATAGGGCCCTCGGGGAAGCGCTCGACGATCCGCTTCGAATCGGACTTCGCCGGGTGCCGCTCCACGGTCGCAAGCACGTCGTGCACGATCTCGCGCACGTCGGCGCGGTGGCGAGCGAGCGGATGCTCGCGCGCGTACGAGAGCAAGTCGCGGACGAAGCCTTCGAGCGTTTCGGTCTGACGCAGGATGAGATCCATGAGATGCGCGTTCTCCCCCGAGAGCACGAGTTCACGCCGCAGCAGGTCCACCGACCCGCCGAGCGGCTTCAAGCAGTTCCTCATTTCATGAGCGATGCCGGCCGCCAGCTCACCGATCGCCGCGAGGCGCTCGCGCTGGTGATCGGCCTCTTCCTTCGCCTTCGCCTCAGTCAGGTCCTGGAAGAGCGCGATCGCGCCCACCCGGTCAAGGGCCGGAGAGGGCAGAACGGAGATCGAAGCCCCGATCGGAACGTCGGTGCCGTCGTCGCGCGTGATGAGCAGCTCATCGCGCAAGACCGAGCATCCCGTGGACAGGCTCCGCAGAACGCGCTGCGCGAAGGGCGACTTGCCGTCCCCGAGCACTTCGGGTAGCGGGCGCCCGCGCGCTTCAGTCACAGTGCACTCGAGGATGCGTTCAGCCATGGGATTCAAGTAGAGCACCGATCCCTTGCCGTCGATCGTGAGCAACCCGCCGGAGATGTTCTTTACGATGAAATCGGCTTCCATCCGCGCCCTGCTTAGCTCCGACTTCGTTTTTTTGAGCGCGCTCGACCGCATGGTGAGCCGCTCGCCGAGAACGCCGCCGAGGGCCGCGGCCGTGAAGAAGGATCCCGCGTGCAGGCACACACCGGGCACTCCGTGGAACACGCCCGCTCCGTGCTGGGTCAACTCGCCCAGGGCGATCGCCGCGAAAGCGACGGACGCCATCGCCGCCACGACCAGCCCGCCCCGCGGAAGAAGACACAACCCCGCCGTCACCGAGACCAGGACGTAGAACAGCGTGTACGGACTCGCCGCCCCGCCGGTCGCGGTCACCAGAGCGGAGACGAGCAGGATGTCGAGCCCGAACTGGAGGAGAAGGTGCGGCCCCCGCGGCATGCCGCGGCGGTCCGCCAGCGCGTAGACCGGGGTCAGAACAGCGAGCGCGGCCAGCACCAGGAGCATCGGCCCCGCGGGACCGCCCCCGAGAATCCCGATCGCCACC
>JAGVPR010000093.1 GCA_020052115.1 Candidatus Eiseniibacteriota bacterium | reverse complement strand
GCGGCGGCGCGGCAGGCGGCGGCGCGAGAGACGAGGACCCGGCGGGCGGGTAGAGATCTGGAGGAGGAGCGGCCGGTGTCAACGATCCGAACATGGGCGTTTCGCTCGCGGCTGGGGCGCGTGTGGCTCGCCTCCACGGAGGAGGGGCTCTGCGCAATCTCGCTCGGGGCCCGGGCCGATGAGCGCGTGATCCGGCGCATCGCTTCGCTCGCGCGATTCCATGTCGCGCGCGATCCGGAGGCCCTGGCGCCCGCCGTGCGGCAGCTCGAGGAGTACTTCGCCGGGCGCCGAAACGCCTTGGATGTCGCGCTCGACTTGCGCGGAACATCGGCGTTTCAGAGGCGCATCTGGGACATCGTCCGGGGCATCGAATTCGGGCGGCTGAGGTCGTATAAATGGGTGGCGGAGGCTTACGGCGGCGCCGAGTACGCGCGGGCCGTCGGGTCGGCGCTGCGGACTAATCCGTTCCCGATCGTCGTGCCCTGCCACCGCGTCATCAACGATGACCTGACGCTGGGCGGCTTCGCCGGAGGGTCACGGTGGAAGGAGCGGCTGATCGCCCTGGAGAGCGGGCAGATGGCTCTCGGGTTTCCGGAGGAGGTGCGCGAATGAGCGGCAAGCCTCTCGCGCATTACCTTGATTCGTATCTGCTGCACCTGGGATACGAGCGCGGGCTGTCGGCGAACACGCTCGAAGCCTACACGGCGGATCTCGGAGGCTACCTGGCGCACCTCGCGGCGCGCGGGGTGACGACGCCGGCGGACGTGTCGTCGGCGGAGATCGAGGAGTACCTGGGCCGCATTCGCGGGCTGAAAGGGCTGGCGCCGGCGTCCATGGCGCGGCTCCGGTCTTCGCTGCGGGGATTCCATCGCTTCCTGCTGGATTCGGGATACGCGACGGGCGACCCGACGGCCCTGATCGAGGCGCCGCGCCCGTGGAGACGCCTGCCGCACGTTCTGAGCGTGCCGGAAGTGGAGAGGCTGCTCGGCTCCGTCGTCGTCGAGGGGCCTCGGGGGCTTCGGGACAAGGCGCTGCTCGAGCTGGCCTACGCTGCCGGTCTCAGGGCGTCGGAGCTCACGGCCCTGCGGGGCCACGAATTGGATCTCGATGAGGCGTTCGTCCGAGTCCGGGGCAAAGGGGCGAAGGAGCGGCTCGTGCCGGTGGGGGAGACGGCGGTGGATGCCGTGCGGGGCTATCTTGCCGCGGGCAGGCCGGCTCTCGCGCGGGGACGCCCCGTGGAGGAGATTTTTCTCAATGCGCGAGGCGGAGCGCTGACGCGCATGGGATACTGGAAGATTCTCAGGCGATGGTCGAAGGAGGCGGGGCTCGAGAGCCGCGTGTGGCCGCATGTGCTCAGGCACTCGTTCGCGACACACCTGCTCGAGGGGGGCGCCTCGCTGCGCGTGGTGCAGGAGTTGCTGGGACACGCGTCGCTCTCGACCACGCAGATCTATACACATGTGGATCGCGGTTACTTGAGGGAAACGTACCGGTCATTCCATCCGCGCGGCCGGTAGGGGGCGCGCCCGCGGGGCGGGAGGGTGTGAGATGAGGACACTCGTGGCAGCGGGCGTGCTCGCGGTCGCGCTGGCGGCGGCGGTGCCGGCGGCAGAGGCTTACGAGCAGCGCAAAGGGTCGTTGACGGTCGGGCTCTTCGGATCGTACGAGGGAATCGAGGGCGGCGGCGAGTACGGCGACGACTTCGACCTGGGGCCGGGTTACGGCGTCCGGCTGCGCTATGCGATGTCGCGCGAGGCGGCGGTCGGGCTCGTCTTCGAGCGGCTGACTTTCGAGTCGGTGCTCGGCAGCATGCCGGGGCCGGACAGTCTCCTGGCGCCGCCGGACCGACTGATCCTGATCGTGACGGGGGGCGAGTACGTGCGGCACTTCGACCGGCGCGGGAAGCTCGGCAAGAGCCTCTTCGGCGGCGCCGGGTTCTACCATCCGACGATAGAGATCAGCCGAAACGAGCAGCAGACAGCGAACGGAGACAACCTCCTGGCTTGGGCCGGCGCGGGGCTGGAGTACTTCCCCCGCCGCACGATCGGCGTGGAGCTGGGGGTTCGCGCGTTCGGGATCTTGGCCGAGGGCGGCGCCAGCGGCGTGGCTCAGGCCTCGCTCGGCGTGAACTTGTATCTGTTGAAGTAGGGGGTCGCTCTTGCCGAAGCAGATCTACAACGTCGGCGACCGGATCATCCATGAACAGTTCGGCGAAGGACTGATCGTGGAGATCCGTCGGCGTGATTTCTACGACATCCTTGAGGTCGCCTTCGCGGACGGCGTTCGCAAGGTCACTTCCATCCATCCGCAGATCAGCGCGAAGTCCGCCGGCGCGGGCACGGGACGCTCGCGCCGGCGCGAACGTCCCCAGGGCCGTGCGGCGGTAGCCGATGGCTTGCCCGCCGACGATGAATCGCCCGAGGAGGCGGACGGGGCGTCGGAGTCCGCCGCCGTCGAGGCGCCGGAGATGGTCGCGTCGGAGCCCGGCCATCCGCTGCTGGCCGCCTGGAGCGAGCCGGATGTGACCTACTTCGAGGAGGAGAGCCTGAAACTCCTCGACCTTCTCAAGAAGCGCAAACGGGGCGACGCGCGTCGCTTCGTGCTCCGCCTGGAAGCGGAGCATCTCGTCCTCAGCAAGGGGTTCGAGCGGCTTGTCTCTCTCGAGTCGGTGCGCGACATCGAGCGGTACACTTACCAGATCCGCGCCTGTCTGAAGGTGCTCCGCGAGATGCGCGGGCGCGCCCTGCTGGCCGACGAGGTCGGTCTCGGGAAGACGATCGAGGCCGGCGTCGTGCTGAAGGAGTACGTCCTTCGCGGCCTGGTGAAGAGCGGTCTCGTTCTCTGCCCGGTTTCGCTCGTGACGCAGTGGCGCGAGGAGTTGAAGCACAAGTTCGACCTTGATTTCGTAGTCCACGGCAGGACGGCCGAGTGGCAGAAGGCCGAGTTCGTCATCTGCTCGCTCGACACGGCCAAGACGATCAGGAACCGCGATCAGATCGCGGAGCGTTCATACGATCTCGTCATCGTGGACGAGGCACACCGACTGCGCAACCACAACACGCTCGGCTGGAAGTTCATTCACAATCTCCCGACGAAGTATCTGCTGCTCCTGACGGCGACGCCGGTTCAGAACGACATGCGGGAGCTGTTCAACCTGATCACGTTGCTGAAGCCGGGGACGCTCGGGACGTACCGGTCCTTCCGGAAGCGCTTCATGGTGCGCGGCGACAAGAGGCTCCCGAAGAACACGAGGGAGCTGTCGTCCCTGCTCTCGAACGTGATGATCCGGACGACCCGCGGGGGCACGGCGCTCGTGTTTCCGCAGCGCCTCGTGCAGACGGTGCGATTCGAGCTGACCGGTCCGGAGCGCGAGCTTTACGACCAGGTCTCCGACTTCATCTTTCAGATGGCGCACGCTTCGGACGACACCTTCTACCAGAAGTGGCACTTCATCTTGATGGTGCTGCAGAAGGAGATGGGGAGCTCGACGTTCGCCGCGCAGCGGACGCTGGAGAAGACGCGGCACAACTACGAACTGGGCCCGGCGCTGGCCGGCATTGATCGGCTTCACGCGCTCGCGAAGTCCATCGAGCACAACGCGAAGTTCGACGGGCTCCTGAAGATCCTCGAGGAGCACCGGGACAAGGTGATCGTGTTCACCCAGTTCCGGAGCACGCTCGAGTACCTGCGACGGTCGCTCGAGAAGCTGGGGTATCGAACGTCCGTGTTCCACGGCAACCTCACGCCCGATGAGAAGGAGGCCGCGGTCGAGCGCTTCCGGAGCGAGGTGCAGGTGTTCATCTCCACCGAGGCCGGGGGCGAGGGTCGAAACCTCCAGTTCTGCCACACGATCGTGAACTACGATCTGCCGTGGAACCCGATGAAGGTGGAGCAGCGGATCGGACGGGTCCACCGCCTGGGGCAGACGCACGACATCTACATCTACAACTTCACGACCGACGACACGGTCGAGTCGTACGTTCTCGACATTCTGATGCGCAAGATCAACATGTTCGAGCTCGTCATCGGCGAGATGGACATGATCCTGGGCAGCCTGGACGAGAAGACGACGTTCGAGAACCGTGTCTTCCAGATCTGGACGAGCTCCCGTGACCGCAAAGAGCTTCAGCGTCAGTTCACGGAGTTCGGCGAGCAGCTCACGTTCGCGCGCAAGCGGTACGAGACGGTCAAGGATCTTGACAGCGCGATCTTCGATAGCGAGGCCTGAAGATGGAACAGCCGGTGGAGACGATCGAGGGCTTCCCCGACAAGGAAGAGTCGGGCCGCGCGGAGCGGCGGCGGCCTGCGGAAGCGTTCCTCGTGGACTACTTCCGGACCGAGAAGTGCCGGGTGCGGCGGCTGGAAAAGAAGCTCCTCGAGGTGTCGCTCTCGCCCGAGCTGGCGCTGGAGTTCGGGAGGGAGAAGCTCCTGCTCTGCTTCGATCGCAAGACGATGGATCGCCACCCGGAAGCCGATCTCGCGACGGCCGGCAGCCGCGCCTACGATCAGGTGATCGCGCTCTGCCGCAGGCGCGGGACGTTTTCCGTGCAGTACGCGCGGGGCGAGCACGAGTGGAAGGGCTTCGACGCGCTCGCTGAGCCGATCGCCTTCATCGGGTGGAAGCCGCGCGTGGAAGCCGAGGAGAAGCGGTACCAGGCGCTGCTGGTCTTCAACTTCGCCGTGTCGTACCGCTCCGTGGGGGCTTCCGATGAGTTGCTGACGCTGGGGTACGATGCCTACTTCCAGCGCGTGTCCGGCGACGTTGACTTCTATCTGTCGCGTTGGCTAGACTTTGCAGCGAAAGAACCGCTCGCTCTGCGCCGGCTGGAGCCGCCGCCGATCGAGGAGGTCTTCCCGGGCGTCTGCCGCGCCCTGGACTTGAGAATCCGCCGCAAGGTCCAGAAGATCAAACGCCAGAGCCGCCGGTTGCTGCAGCAGGAGATCCAGAACATCGAGAGCTATTACCGGCAGCTGATCGCGGAGGAGAAGCAGAACCGCGAGCGCCGGGGGAAGTTCGCAGGGCGCGGCCCTGGAGAGGGCGTTGACCGGATCGAGCTGTATCAGCTGGACTGGAAGAGACGGATCGCCGAGGAGACGAAGCACTACGAACCCTCGGTGGTGCTGCGGCTGCTGAGTCTCGGCAAGGTGTACGTGCCGCGCACGGCGCTGCGCCTGAGCCCCGGTCCGTCGGGGCCGCCGTGGGACAAGCGCCTCGCGATGAACCATGCGACGGGCGCGATCGAAGGACTCACGTGCGATCTGTGCGATGCGCTGATGGCGGAAGTTCACGCGGCCGAGGATGGCCGGCTTCTGTGCCGGGGCTGCTACGAGGATTGGCCGGCGGGCGCCGGCGGAGCTGCAGGGATGAGATCCCCGCGGCGGGACACGGACGAGGACAGGAGGGAGTGATCCGGTGGCGACCAAGAAGCTGACGAAGCGGCAGCTCAAAGAAGATCCGGTGATGAAGACCGCCTTCGAGTGGCTGGACTTCACGGAGAAGCACATGCGCATCGTGCTGATCGCGGCGGCGGTGATCGTCGTGGCGGGAGCGCTGGCGTACATCGTGCGCCATGGGCGCGCCTCGGCTGAACGCTCCGCCGCCTCGCAGCTGGCGCAGGCGCGCGGCGAGCTGCAGCAGGGGAACATCGAGTCGGCGCTGACCATCGCGGATCAGATCCTCGACCGTGCGGCGGGAACCCAGGCGGGGCGCGAGGCGTTGCTCCTGCGCGCGGATGGGGCGCTTCTTCTCGGCAGGAACGAGGAGGCCGTCACGTACTTCGAGCGGCTCTTGCGCGATGCGGACGACCCCATCCTGAAGGGTTCGGCAATGAGAGGGCTCGCAGGGGCGCTCGAGCAGAGCGGCCAGCCGATGAAGGCCGCGGAGAGGTACGTCGAGGCCGGGCACAAGTACGCCATGGGCGGCGAGGCGGCCTACGATCTCATGGCCGGGGCGCGCGCCTACCGCATGGCCGGCGACCCGGCGAAGGCCGTGGTCCTGTACGACGAGATCCAGCAGAAGTATCCGAAGTTCCCGAAGCTGCAGGAGATCAAGATCGCGCGCGCGGAACTGGGCGGCGCGCAGGCGCAGAGCACGGTGAAGTAAGGCTGCGGGCGACGCCGCCGTGATGTTTCTCGCGCTGGTCTGGCACATGCACCAGCCGTGGTACGGCCGCCCCGGCGGCCGCACGCTGGAGCTGCCCTGGGTCCGTCTGCACGGCGTCAAGGACTACCTCGACATGCCGATGCGGATCGAAGCCCATCCGGGCATGTGCGCGACCTTCAACCTCGTTCCCTCGCTCATGGCCCAGATCGAGGCCTACGGTCGCGGCGTCAGCGACTTGCACCGCGATCTGAGCCTCAGCGATCCGGCCGGCCTCTCCCCGGATGAGACGGCGACGATCCTCGCGCACTTCTTCACGTCACCCCATTCGACGCTCGACCGCCGGCTCGAGGGTTACCGCCTGCTCCGCGATCGGCGGGATGCGCTCGCCCCTCGGATGGGCGGCCGGGAGATGGCGTCGCATTTCACGCCGGCAGAGATCCTCGACATCCAGGTGTTCTGGAACCTGGCTTGGGTGGATCCGATCTTCGAGGACGATCCGGCAGTCGCGTCGCTCTGGGGTCGAAGCGGCGGCTTCACCATCGAGGAACGCGACCGCCTTCTCGCGTTCCATACGCGGATCCTCGGGCGCATCGTTCCGGCCTACCGCCGGCTCGAGGAGAGCGGACGCGCGGAGCTGATCACCTCGCCGTTCTTCCATCCGATCCTCCCGCTCCTCTGTGACAGCGAGTGCGCGCGCCCCGGGCTGCCGGTCTCACCCCTTCCCGGGCGGCGGTTCAGGTTTCCGGAGGACGCGAGGCGGCACGTGAGGATGGCGGTCGCGGATCACGAGCAGCGCTTCGGCAGGCGGCCGCGCGGGGTGTGGCCGAGCGAGGGATCCGTCAGCGACGAGGCCGCCGGTATTCTGGCCGAGGCCGGCTTCCGCTGGATGGCGAGCGATGAGGACATCCTGGCGCGATCTCTCAATGGGGGGGAGGGTTGGCGACGCGCGCTGTATCAGCCTTTCCGTCTCGAAACGACTTCAGGGCCGATCTCGATTCTCTTCAGGGACAAACAGTTATCGGACCTCGTCGGATTCGTGTACATGCGCTGGTCGGCGCAGACCGCCGCCGATGATTTCGTCGAACGAATCCTGGCCGCCGGACGGAATGCCTCGGTGGAAGGGCCCCCGCTCATCACGGTCATCCTCGACGGTGAGAACTGCTGGGAATACTACGAACGGGATGGCGGGCCGTTCCTGGATGCGCTCTACGCTCGACTCCTGCGGGAGCCCGAGATCGCGTTGACCACGCCGGAGCGATTCCTGGCGGAACATCCGCCGAGAGCCGTGCTCAAGGGGCTCTTCCCGGGTTCGTGGATAGACCATTCGTTTCACATGTGGATCGGGGAAGCTGCGAAGAACCAGGCCTGGGAGATGCTGGCTGCGGCGCGTGAAGCGTTCGCGCGGGCGGAACTCGATCAGGTCGGCGACCGGGAACGCGCGCGGGCGCTGCTGGACGTGGCCGAAGGGAGCGACTGGTTCTGGTGGTACACGACCTCGCCCGACGGACCCGCCCAGCCGGCATTCGATGCGCTCTTCCGGCTCCACCTGCAGGAGGTTTATCGAGCGCTCGGGCAAAGCCCCCCGCGCGACGTTCTCCAGCCGGTGACGGGGGGCACGGCGCCGTCACGGCCGCCGGAGGCGGCGCCGCTGGGGCTGGTCCGGCCGATCGTGGATGGTGTGGTGACCACCTTCTACGAGTGGGCCCACGCGGGGCACGCGGGGCTGCGCGCCGCGTCCGCATCCATGGCGCGAAGCCCGCTCTACCTGAGGGACCTGTACTACGGTTTCGATCTGGCGAACCTCCACTGCCGCGTGGATCTGACGGAGAAGGGAAGGGCCGAGACAGAGCGGCTGACGGTCACGATCGAATTTCTGACGCCCCATCCGATGGAGCTTTCCGTGAAACTCTCCGAAGCGTCGTCTCCGGGCGAGGCGGTTCTGACGCGCGCCGGAGGCGCCCCTGAGAGATGCGGGCGCGCGTGTTTCCAGCGCATCCTCGAGATCTCGGCTCCGTTCGAGGCCTTGGGTCTGGCGGCGGATCAGGAGGTCTCGTTCGTCTGCCACGTGATGAACGAGGGGCAGGTCGTCGAGAGTTTCCCGCCGCTCGGCCAGATCAGCTTCAGGACGCCGACGTCGGACTTCGAAGAGACGATGTGGTCCGCCTGACGGCGCCTACTCGATGATGACCTCGGTGAGGATCCCTCCCGGGCGGAAGTAGGCAGAGGCCGCCCTGGAGACCGCCGCGGGGGTGGTCTCGCGCAACGCATCGGTGACCGCGGTGTCGGCGTTCGGGTCGCCCCAGTTGAGCTGCCCCAGACACGCGAAGTACGCTTGGTTGATCCGGGTCATCCTCCGCATCAGTCTCTGTCCGAGGATCTTGTTCTTGGCGCGCGTGACCTCTTCCTCCGGGAAGCTCCTGGACCCGATCCCCTGGATGGCGTCGCGCAGGCCCGAGCGCGCCGCGTCAATGTTCTCCGGTCGCGTTCCCATGCGCGCGGAGATCCAGCCCACCGGACCCTCGACGCTGGCGTCGAGGCCGACGACGTAGGCCAGGCCGCGGCGCTCTCGGAGCTCGAACGCGAGATCGCCCGAGACGATCGAGGCGAGCACCATGAGGGGGGCGCGATCCTCCGGCGGGACGGCGCCGAGGATGCGGCCCTCGTAGATCATGGATTGCTGCTTGCCCATCTTCTCTCTCGCGCCGGCCGTGGGGGAGGGGGTGGAGGGCAGCGTGAGGGGACGGAACTCGCTCGGGTTTCGGGCATCGTCCCACAGCGAACCGATGAGGGCCGTGATGGAATCGGCCGGTCGGCCGGTGCGGACGGCGAGCACCAGGTTGCCAGGCGCGAAGTAGACATCACGGAACGCGCGAACCTCATCGGGGGTGATGCTCCGAAGCGTCTCGGCCGTTCCGGCCGGGATGCGCGCGTACGGGTGCCCCGGCCAGAGCGCTTCGGTGAAGATGCGGCGCCCCTGGAACGCCGCCTGACGGGCGGCTTCCTCCGCCTGTGCGGCAAGCTCGTCTCGGGCGCTCGTGACATCCTCGTCACGGAGTGTCGGCTGGCGCACGATTTCGGTGAGCAGGCGGAGCGCTTCGTCGGCGTAGTCGTCCACGGTCTCCATCCGCACGTAGGAATACGCCGGCGAGGTGTAGTAGTCGTCGTAGGGAATCGAAGGATCGTCGAAGGCCTTGACGGTCGCGCCGATCGCCTGGAGCGCATCCGCCAGCTCGGGACCGCGGTGGACGACGGTGCCGCGCAACATTGCGTGGTGGAGCAGGTCCGCGATCCCGTCCCGGCCCGGCGGCTCGCGCATCGCGCGATCACGAACCAGCAGGTGCGCCGCGAAGACCGGGGAGGCGGGATCGCTCCGCACGAGAAGTTGCAGGCCGTTCGGGAGCGTCGTGGTCTTCCACGGTTCGGCGCCTCCGCCGGGCGATTCCCCGGCCGCGGAGGGCGATCCCGCCGGGACGAAGGCTGACGCGACGTAGTGCGCGTCGGCGAAGTAAGTCCGGGCGACCTGTCCGATGTCCTGGGGAGTGATCCCCTCGAGGCGCGACGTGTAGTCGCGCAGGAACTCGTAGTCGGCGTTTGCGAGGAGCGGTGCGGCGTAGAGCCCGAAGTAGTGGAGCTGCTCCTCGCGCGAGATGTCCTGCACACGCATCTCCGTCACGATCCGGCGCAGCTCCGGCGGCGACGGGGGCAGGGTGATGAACCGCTTCAGCTCGGTGACGATCGTCTGAAGGATGGCCCCCATGTCGGCCTCGGGCGGGCAGACGGCCCTCACGACGAGGCGCGAAAAGTCGCGCGAGGCGTCGAGGAAGGATGAGATTTCATACACGTGCGGCGTCTGTCCGCCGCGGAGCGTCTGGTTGAGCCGCGAGTTGTCCCCCTGGCCGAGAAGGCCGGCCAGGGCGGCGAATGCGGGGTAGTCGGCCGAGGTGAGCGGCGGGGCCTCGAAGCCGACGTTGAGGTACGCGCGCTCCGTGGCGCCGCGGCGGATCTGAATGACGTCGCGGTCAATGGAGGCCGGGGGCGCGGGTTCCAGGCCGTGAAGCGGCTTGGGGGCGGCCGTGCCGAACGTGCGGTTGACGAGATCGAGCATCGCCTCCGTGCGGAAGTCTCCGATGACGAGCAGCGTCATGTTGTTCGGAACGTAGCGGTTCTTGTAGTACTCGAAGACCCGGTCCCGGTTCATGGCGCGCACGGATGCGATCGTTCCCGTAATCGGCAGGGCATACGGCGTGCCGCGATAGAGCGCCTCCTGGAACGCCTGGTCGGCGAGGTTCTCGACGCGATCGCTGTCCTTGCCGATCTCCTCGATGAGGATGCCGCGCTCCTTCTCGAATTTCTCGAGAAGCAGCGTGCTGCCGAAGAGCATGTCGGCCTGGATGTCGAGGCCCCGCCCCGCGTGCTCCGCGGGCACGAGCATCATGAAGGTCGTCTGGTCGCGGCCCGTCGTCGCGTTGTTGAAGGCGCCGATCCGGTCCGTCTCGTCGAAGAGCTGCTCCTGAGTCCGGCGCTCCGTGCCGTTGAACAGCAGATGCTCGAGGAAGTGGGACGCGCCGCTCGTCTCGACATCCTCGTAACGGGAGCCGGCGCCCACGACGGTCACCGCAGCGACGAGCGGCGTCGCGCGGTTCTCCAGGAGCACGACCTCAAGGCCGTTGTCCAAGCGGGTCGTCGTAGCGCTCTGGCGCGGGAAGTCCACCTCGACACGGATCGCTTCGACCGGGCTCGGCCCCTCGCTCTTGCGACCGGTCGGCGACCCGCAGCCCGCCAGGGTCAGGATGACCGCCGCCGCTCGAATCCCCGCATGCGCGCCCGACCGATTCATGTGCGCCTCCTGTCCATCCTCGTGAACTCTCCGGGAGAGCAGCGATGTCGAGAGACTATCCGGTCCGGTGTCCGGAGGTGTCAAGGGAAGGGGCGGATTCGACCCCGGGCATCATAGGCCCCTCGGCGACGCGCGAGAGGGGGTCAGGCGGCGGCGCGGGCCGGCT
>JAGVPR010000334.1 GCA_020052115.1 Candidatus Eiseniibacteriota bacterium | reverse complement strand
GCGGCGTGAGCGACCGGCCGGCGGCCGTGGTCTCGGGTGGGCCGGCATAGAGCGGATAACGCGATCCGCTCTTCCTTTTGTGGCGCTTTCCGGGCGCCGCGATTTTTTCGCCGCGCCTTCTTGTCCCGCGAGCGCGACGCCCGCATACTCACCTCTGAACGCGAGGGGCTCCCGCCCGAGACCCCGGCGGCGACTTCATTGTCTCCCCCCGCGCCACCCCGTCATCCGCCGATCCGGAGGTGAATCATGCCGAGTGTGCGCACGACCGTCGCATCGAAAACCACCGTGAATGCCGCAGCCATCGAGGCGCTCAAGGGCCGCCTTCGCGGCGACGTACTCACGCCTGAGTCGCCCGGCTACGACCAGGCGCGCGAGGTTTGGAACGCCTTCATCAACAAGCACCCGGCGGTGATCGTTAGGTGCGCCGGCGCGGCGGACGTCATTCAGGCGGTCGGCTTCGCTCGCGAGAGCGGGCTCATCGCCTCCGTGCGCGGTGGGGGCCACAACATCGCAGGCAGCGCGGTCTGCGACGGACTCGTAATTGATCTCTCGAAGATGAACTCGGTTCGCGTCAACCCGGATGCGCGGCGCGCGGATGTCGGCCCCGGGGCGACCCTCGCCGATGTTGACCGGGAGGCCCAGGCCTTCGGGCTCGTGACACCGACGGGGATCAACTCGACGACGGGGATCGCCGGACTCACGCTCGGCGGCGGGTTCGGATGGCTCAGCCGCAGGTTCGGGCTGACGCTCGACAATCTCGTCTCCGCGGACGTCGTGACCGCCGAAGGCAAGCTGGTCCACGCGAGCGCGAAGGAGAACCTGGATCTCTTCTGGGGGATTCGCGGCGGCGGCGGGAACTTTGGCATCGTCACAAACTTCGAATTCAAGCTCTACCCGCTCGGGCCCGAGGTGTACGCCGGGCTCCTGGTATTCGGAGCCGAGGAGGCGCAGAGCGTCCTCGACTGGTACCGCGAGTTCGTTAATAGCGCTCCGGACGAGTTGACCGTGTGGGCGGTCATGCGGCAGGCACCGCCCCTCCCGTTCTTGCCGGAGAAGGTCCACGGAAAGAACGTCGTCGTCCTTGCCCTATGCTACTCCGGCGACCCGGCGAAGGGCGAGAAGGCGATCCAGCCGATTCGAGGGTTCGGCAAGATCCTGGGCGAGATGGTCGGCCGCATGCCGTTCGTCGCCTGGCAGCAGGCCTTCGACCCTCTCCTCGCCCGCGGCGCGAGGAACTACTGGAAGACCCACAACTTCACGGATCTCACCGATGATGTGGTCTCCGCCCTCGTGGATCACGCCGGACGGCTCCCGTCACCCCACTGCGAGGTGTTCATCGGGCATCTGACGGGCCAGGTCGAGCGCGTCGCCGAGGACGCGACCGCGTACCCGCACCGGAGGGTCAAGTTCGTGATGAACGTGCACAGCCGTTGGGAGAAAGCGACGGACGACGACGCCTGCATCGCGTGGGCCCGGAGCCTCTTCAACGCGACGACGCCTCACGCCACGGGCGGGGCCTACATCAATTTCATGACTGACGAAGAGGGCGAGCGGGTGCCGACGGCGTACGGCGGGGAGACGTGGAAGCGCCTGGTCACGCTGAAGAACAAGTGGGATCCATCGAACTTCTTCTCGACGAACCAGAACATCAAGCCGTCGGCCTGAGCGAGGGGCGCCGTGCGCGCGGCGCGGGACTCATCCCCCGCGCCCGCCGCGACGCTTAGAAGTAGAAGTGGAATCCGACGTTCGAGAGCGTCAGGGCCCGATGCGTCAGCTGGAACTGCGAGTCCTCGTCAGGATTCGCCGGCGTGGTGAGCACGTAGCGCACGCCCTCGGCGACACTCAGGCTGAAGTGATCCCAGAGCCAGAACTCGACGCCGATCATCCCGTTGAAGTCCATGGACTTCTCCTTGCCGCGGAATCTGATATCCGAGGTAGGGCCGGGATTGCCGTAATACGTGGGCCGTGAACTGATGACGACGCCCGGACGGAAGAACAGATTCGTCCGCGAGCGCATGATGAGGTTCATGGGAAGGCCGAAGTCCATGGTGAAGTCCGTGAAGACGACTTCTTTTCGCAGCGTCGAGACCACGGTCGAATCGGGAACGTCGCGCGAATCGAATCCGATGCCGGCATCCAGACCGATCCGCGAGCTGACCCAGTAACGGAACCCGATCGGCGCCTCGGTCGAGAAGTAGCCCACGCCGAGCCGCCCCGCGTAATCGGCCGCCTGTGCCGCGGGGACGGGCAGGAACAGGACGAGAATGAGCATCCACAGCACGCGTCGCATCATGCGCCTCCCCTGAACGAACCGTCTCCCGGGCCCGGAGCGAAACCGGCCGCCGGACCGCAACGGCAGCCATTCTAACCGATCCGCACCGGCCGCGGGGAGCGGATCGGGGACCGGATGAGCGTCGCAGACGTCGCCGGCCCTCAGATCGAAAGCCCCTGGAGCGCCGTCACATCGTCCACCCGCATCGCCTCGCGCATGGCGTAGGGCTCTCCGTAGAGGGTCTGGATGAGGGATCCGTAGTAGGCGTGCTTGACGCCGATCGTCTCGTAGAGGCCGCGTCCGGCGGCGAAGACCTCGCCCGCGGCCTGCAGCCCGTCGAACTGGGATCCGTAACAGCGGATCGCCTCGATCTTGCGATCGAACTGGCTGGAGATGTCCACGATGAAGCTCGAATCGCCGCTCTGATATGCGAAGGCATGGAGGATCTTGACCGGCCGGTGCGGCTCGCCGGAACCGTAGCGCCCCAGTCCGGAGAGGAAGACGGCGCTCCGTCCCAGATGAGCCGCCGCGATGTGATCAGGATGCCTCCCCTGCCAGTATGGAAGCAGCAGCACCTTAGGCCGGAATCGGCGGAGCGCCTCTACCACGCGCATCCGCTGCGGCGTGATGTCGGCGATCTCGCCGTCGGGCAGT
>JAGVPR010000136.1 GCA_020052115.1 Candidatus Eiseniibacteriota bacterium | reverse complement strand
TGGTGGAGGCGGCGGGAATCGAACCCGCGTCCGAAAGTACCTCCCCGAGGATTACTACGTGCGTGTCCTGTCGTTTGAATCTCGCCTTCTGGAGCTCCGGCAGGCAGGATCTCCGTCTGGCCAGCCCGAGTATTCTCTCGCGGTTTCCCCCCGGGCGAAGGATCCCGCCAGCCTACCCTTAATGACGCCGGTTTCCACCCCGATAGGCGAGGCCGGGACCGACGTGACCGCCCTTAGGCGGCCAGAGCCATCGAGTAATCGTTGGCAGTTGTTTTTTCCCGCGGTTTTACGAGGCAACGGGACCTCGGCACGCAATCCTCGCTTCGATACCCCCGTCGAACCCTTTCGCCCCCAGCTTGTTGTCGGCGGGATCAGCCGGCGGGGCCAGCCCGAACGGGGTGGCCAGCCGACTGCCATCATTCTACCACGGTGGCCCCTGCCGGGTTGCATGATCGCGAAGCGAGACGGTGGCGGATAAGCAAAGGCCCGCCGTGCGGGCGGGCCTTCGCTTTTCTATACCTGGTGCGCCGCGGAGGAATCGAACCTCCAACCTACTGATTAAGAGTCAGTTGCTCTGCCAATTGAGCTAGCGGCGCGTGCTCATCCGTGGTCTGCATCGCGGCAGATTGACAGGCCAGAGAGAAACCCTAACACCGTCGTCCCGACCCGTCAAGAAGCCGCGCTAGAACGGGAGATCGTCGTCCGGCGCGGAAGCCGCCGGCTCCCCCGCGTACTCCTCCTCCACCTGTCCCTCGCCTCCGCGACCGCCGCCTCCCCCGCCGCCCTCGCCCCGGCTGCCGAGCATCTGGACGGTCTGGGCCACGATCTCGGTCGTGTAGCGCTTCTGACCTTCCTTGTCCTGCCACTCGCGCGTCTGGATGCGGCCCTCGACATAGACTTGGCGGCCCTTGCGCAGGTACTCGTTGCAGATCTCGGCCTGCTTGCCCCAGACGATGACGCGGTGCCACTCGGTGCGCTCGTTCTGCTCGCCGTTCTTCCCGGTCCAGCGCTCGTTCGTAGCCAGCCGGAGCGTGGTGACCGGCTGCCCGCTCGGCGTGTTGCGCATCTCGGGGTCGGCACCCAGGTTCCCGATGAGGATCACCTTGTTGATACTTGCCATGTGCGGCCTCCTCTCACGCGGGCCATTCTAGCACCCCGCAGCTCCCGGGACACCGCCCTGCCCGCGCCTGTGCGTGAAACCGTATACTTGAAGCCAGCTTGACGATGGCCCGAGGGTGGTCTAGAGTCTCGATGCTCCGGCTCGCCGTGTCGGGGCGTGGCGCAGCCCGGTAGCGCACCTGCTTTGGGAGCAGGGTGTCGGAGGTTCAAATCCTCTCGCCCCGACCACGCCCGGCCCCGGAACGGGGCCCGCTTCGAGGCTCGCTCCCGACCACACGCGAATCACGGTGGACGTAGCTCAGTTGGTAGAGCACTGGACTGTGGATCCAGGTGTCGCGGGTTCAATCCCCGTCGTCCACCCCATCCCCGCGGCTTCCGCGCCCGTAGCTCAGTTGGATAGAGCAGCGGATTTCTAATCCGCTGGTCGGGGGTTCAAGTCCCTCCGGGCGCGCCAAGCCCGCCGCCGCCCGATCCACCACCGCTTTGCCGCCTGATCCACCACCGCTTTGCCGCCGCCGGGACCGTCAGAGCCGCGACGCTCCAGCCCTGCTTCGAGCGAGTCCCGCGCGCCCTTCCCCGCGCTCTCCCTTACCGCCAAGCAAGGCCGGTGCCCGCTCAGCCACCTTCCTGGAGGCGCTTCGCCAACACCGCGGCGGCCTTTCGTACGGCGACCGCGCGGTGACTCAGCCTGTTCTTCTCCTCGAGGCTCATCTCGGCGTACGTGAGCCGGCCGCCATCGGGCTCGAAGAGCGGATCGTAACCGAAGCCTCCCTGACCGCGCGCTGTCTCGATGATCCGTCCGGCGACCGTGCCGTCCACCGTCGTCTCGGATCCGTCATCGAAGGCCAGCGCGACGACGCACCGGAACCGCGCCCCCCGCCCTGCAGGCGGCACGCCGCGAAGGCGCTCGGCCAGGAGGCGGCAATTATCGGCGTAGGTCGCATTCTCGCCCGCGAAACGCGAGGAGAAGACACCCGGGGCCCCATCGAGCGCGTCCACCTCGAGGCCTGTGTCGTCCGCGAGGGCGGTGAGCCCGGTCGCAGCCCTGCCGGCGCGGGCTTTCAGAAGGGCGTTATCTTCGAGCGTGGCGCCGGTTTCTTCAGGCGCCATGGCGCCCGGGAAATCGGCAAGGCAGACAATCTCGACGCCCGAACCCCCGAGAACGGCGGCGATCTCGGCTGCCTTGTCGCGATTCATCGTCGCGACGAGGATCTTCGCGGAGTGAGCCGTCATCGGCGCCTACTTCGCCTCGCGCTTCTTGGCCAGAAGCGGGGTCTGCCCGGCCGCGTCAATTCCAAGGATCTCCTTCTGCCGGGCGATGAGGCGCTCGATCCCCTTCGAGGCGAGATGTGTGAGCCGCGACATCTCCTCGCGCGAGAAGGTGCGCCGCTCGCCGGTGCCCTGCACCTCCACGAAACGGCCCGCGCCGGTCATGACGACGTTCATGTCCACCTGCGCGCTCGAGTCCTCCTCGTAATCGAGGTCGAGGAGGATCTCGCCGTCCACGATGCCGACGCTGACCGCCGCGACGAAGTCGGTGAGAGGGATCTTCGGCACGATCGCGTTTCGGACCATCCAGGCGAGCAGGTCGTAGAGGGCGACGTATGCGCCGGTGATGGCGGCCGTGCGGGTGCCCCCGTCGGCCACGATGACGTCGCAGTCAATCGTGATCTGGCGTTCGCCGAGAGCCTGGAGGTTCGTGACGGCGCGAAGCGACCGGCCGATGAGCCGCTGGATCTCGTGCGTGCGCCCGTTGATCTGGCCGCCGGCGGCGCGGGCGATCCGCTGGTGCGAGGAACGAGGGAGCATGCCGTACTCGGCGGTGAGCCAGCCCTTGCCCGCCCCGCGAAGCCACGGGGGCACGCGCTCCTCGAGAGTGGCAGAGCAGATCAGGCGGGTGCGGCCCATCCGGATGAGGGCCGATCCTTCCGCGTTGGGCAAGTATCCGCGCTCGATGTGAACACGCCTGAGCCCCCTCTGCCCACGACCTCCGGCTCGTTCCATAGAATCTCCTCTTGCGCGAAACGCGCGTGGTCGCAGGTGGGTCCCGCGGTCGCTACCGTTCGAACCAGGGCAGATCCGTCTGCTCGATGCGCTCCACGGGCCCGAGATCCCTCCCGAGGAATCGCCGCCCGACCTCCTCGAACGACGCCGGCACGTCGCTCAGGAAAAACGTGTGCCGCGCGGGTCCGCTGGAAGCCGCGGGCGAGCCGCCTGCCAGCATCTCGGCGACCTGCCCCGCCGCGATCTCCGCCGGGTCTATGAGCACGACGCCCTCTCCGAGCACGGGCGCAAGCGTCGAGACGAGCAACGGATAGTGCGTGCAGCCGAGAATCACCGCGTCCACCTTCGCCCGCATGAGCGGCTCCAGATACTGCTCCGCGATGGAGCGCGCAACGGGAGTGTCGGCCCATCCCTCCTCGACGATCGGGACGAAGAGCGGGCAAGCCTGCGAGACGACCTCCACGCCGGGCGCCGCCTGCCGGATCGCCTGCTCGTACGCGCCCGAGCGAATCGTGGCGCGCGTGCCGATGACGCCGATCCTCCCCACGCGCGTTCGCTC
>JAGVPR010000120.1 GCA_020052115.1 Candidatus Eiseniibacteriota bacterium | reverse complement strand
GCGGCCGGCGCGCGCGCCGCGGTCATCACCTTCGAGCCGCACCCCGCCCGCATCGTCGCTCCGGCGCACGAGCCGCGACTGCTGACTCCGGGGCCGGAGAAGTTCCGGCTGTTGATGGAGGCGGGGATCGAGCGCGTGCTGCTCCTTCGCTTCGATCGAGCGTTCAGCGGCCTCTCCGCGCGCGAGTTTCTGAATCACTGCTTGCTCGTGCATTTCCCGAGGCCGCGTCTTTTCGTCGGCCACGATCAGCGGTTCGGACGCGGGCGTGAGGCGGGGGTCGCGGAGATCGAGGCTCTCGGACGCGAACTCGGATTCGAGGTCGCGACCATCGCGCCGCTCGCTCTGGACGGCGAGGTCGTGAGCAGCACGCGGGTCCGGCAGCTCGTCGAGCGCGGCGACTTCGTCGAGGCGGAGCGCGCGCTCGGACGGCCGTTCGCGATCGCGGGCGCCGTCGTCCACGGGGATGCGCGCGGATCCACGATCGGGTTCCCGACGGCGAACCTCGATCTCTTGCCCGAGCAGATTCTCCCGCCGTTCGGCGTTTATGCGGGACGCGCGGTCCTCGGAGACCGCGCGCTGCCGGCGGTCACGAACATCGGGGTGCGCCCGACGTTCGGCGGAAACCGGCTTCGGGTGGAGGTGCACCTGCTCGATTTTTCGGACGACATCGTGGGGTTGAGGGTCGCTTTCGAGCCGGCGGCGATGCTGAGAGAAGAGCGCAAGTTCTCGAAAATCAATGAATTAACGGATGCGATTCGGGCGGATGTACAGGCCGCGCGCCGTCTCCTCGGCGCCCCGCCGCCATCTTCCAGTCCCGGACCGCCAGGGTCCAAATAGGCGTAGCCAGTGCCGGAGCCGTGTGTTAGGATGCGGCCAATCCAAACGGAGAGCGAGCCCAGCCATTAGGGGGAGTGAGATGCCGCTGTCGAAGGAAAGGAAGAGGGACATCATCGGCCAGTTCAAGCTGCACGATCAGGACTCCGGGTCCCCGGAGGTCCAGATCGCCCTCCTCACAGAGAAGATCAAATACCTCACCGAGCACTTCAAGGTCCACAAGACCGACCATCACTCGCGTCGGGGTTTGCTCCGGATGGTGGGCCATCGCCGCCGTCTGCTCGATTATCTCAAGCAGACCAAGATCGATCGGTACCGTACCATCGTGAAGGAGCTGGGCCTGCGCCGCTAGGGTTTCCCTTGCTGGCGCTCCCCGTCACCCGCGGGTCCCTCCCGAGCCAAACCGGTTCGGCGTGTTCCCGCCCGGGCCGGACGGCGGCCCGACCCTTCGAGTATGATCTTCAACGTGGAGGAGCCCTCGTTCATGCCAGAACTCGTTAGCATTGAAATCGGCGGTCGGACACTGTCCATTGAATGCGGTCGCGTTGCACGTCAGGCCGACGGTTCCGTTCTCGTCCGCTACGGCGACACCGTGGTTCTGGCCGCGGCGGTCGCGGCGAAGAACCCCCGGCCGGAAGCCCAGGACTTCGTTCCGCTGACGATTGACTATCGCGAGAAGCTCTACGCGGCAGGCAAGATCCCCGGCGGTTTCTTCAAGCGCGAAGGACGTCCCTCCGAGAAGGAGATCCTCTCGTGCCGCCTCGTTGATCGCTCGCTGCGCCCGCTTTTCGACAAGGACTTCAACTACGAGATGCAGATCTCCTCGATCGTGCTCTCAGCCGATCAGGAGAATGACTCGGATACCCTCGCTCTCATCGCCTCTTCCGCGGCGTTGCAAGTGAGCAACATCCCGTTCCCCGGCGCCGTCTCCGCCGTGCGCGTCGGGAAGGTGGACGGCCAGCTCGTCATCAATCCGACGTTCGCTCAACTCGAGACCAGCGACATGGACATCGTCGTCGCCGGCACCTCGAGCGACGTCGTCATGGTGGAGGGCGGCTCGCGCCAGGTGACCGAGGCCGACGTCGTCGAGGCGCTGCAGTTCGCGATGGGCTTCATCAAGCAGATCAACGCGATCCAGGACGAACTCGCGCGGCGCATGCAGCCGAAGAAGCGCCCGGTCGTCCGTCGAGAGATCCCCTCGGGAATCGTCGAGAGGATCCGCGAGAAGTACTCCGAGCGCATTCGCGAGGCGATCGCGGTGCCGGACAAGGAGCAGCGCCAGGACGCTCTCGATGCGATCGAGCACGACGCCCTCGAGGCTCTTCTGCCGGGCTTCCCTGAGAACGAGCGCGAAATCAAGACGGCGCTCGGCAAGCTGGAGCGCGAGGATCTTCGCCGCCGCATCCTGGAGAAGGGCGTGCGGGCCGACGGGCGGGGGTGTGACGATATCCGCCCGATCACGTGTGAGGTCGGCGTCCTCCCGCGCACTCACGGGTCCGCGATCTTCACGCGCGGCCAGACGCAGGCGCTCGTGGTGACGACGCTCGGGACCTCGATGGACGAGCAGCGCGTCGAGGAGCTCGAAGGGCAGTCCTGGAAGACGTACATGCTCCACTACAACTTCCCGCCGTTCTCCGTCGGCGAGGTGCGCCCGATCCGCGGGCCCGGCCGCCGCGAGATCGGCCACGGGGCGCTCGCCGAGCGGGCGATCGATCCGCTCATCCCGAATGACGAGGTCTTCCCGTACACGATCCGCATCGTCTCGGACATCCTCGAGTCGAACGGCTCCTCTTCCATGGCCACGGTCTGCGGCGGAACCCTCTCCTTGATGGATGCGGGCGTGCCGATCCAGGCCCCCGTGGCCGGCATCGCGATGGGGCTCGTGATCGAGGAATCGCGCGTGGCGGTCCTGACCGACATCCTCGGCATCGAGGACCACCTCGGCGACATGGACTTCAAGGTCACCGGGACCCGGCGCGGCGTGACGGCGCTCCAGATGGACATGAAGGTGAAGGGCATCTCGTTCCAGATCCTCGTCGAGGCGCTCGAGAAGGCGAGGACGGCGAGGTGCAAGATCCTCGACGTGATGGAGCAGGCGCTCGCGAAGCCGCGGGCGGATCTGTCGAAGTTCGCGCCTCGGATCACCGTGCTCACGATTGACCCCGACCGGATTCGCGACGTCATCGGACCGGGCGGCCGGATGATCAAGAAGATCCAGGAGGAGACCTCGGCCCAGATTGACATCGAAGACACAGGTGTCGTGAAGGTCGCCTCTTACGACTCGGCCGGCGGGCAGAGGGCGGTCGAGATGATCCGCAACCTCACCGAAGACCCCGAGGTGGGTCGCGTGTACACCGGGAAGGTGAAGCGTGTCGTCAACTTCGGCGCCTTCGTCGAGATCCTCCCCGGCCGCGATGGTCTCGTGCACATCTCCGAGCTGGAGAAGCACCGGGTGGCGAAGGTCGAGGACGTTCTGAACGAGGGCGATACGGTTCAGGTGAAGGTCATCGGCATTGATGATGAGGGAAAGATCCGTCTCAGCCGAAAGGCCCTCCTCGCAGACGCCGCCCAACCCCAGTCCTGAGACGCCGGCCCTGCCGGGAGCGGGGCCGACGCAGCGGTCGGGGGGACGCCGTCGCCGCCGGTTCGCGCACCGGGAGCCGCGCTTTCAGCGCGTGGAGCTGCCCGGCGGAGTCGTCGTCGTCAGCGAGTTCGTTCCCTGGGTGCGCTCGGCGTCGCTAGGCATCTGGGTGCGCACAGGCTCGCGTGACGAGGCCGATGGCGTCCAGGGGATTTCGCATTTTCTCGAGCACATGGTCTTCAAGGGCACGAGGCGGCGCTCGGCCCTGGAGATCGCCCAGGCCCTCGAGTCGGTGGGCGGGCACCTCGACGCCTTCACCGGCCGGGAGCAGACCTGCTATTACGGCCGCTTCCTCGACGAGCACCTGCCGCAGGCGGTGGATGTCCTCTCCGACCTCGTCACGACGCCTCTGTTCGAACCGGATCAACTCGAGAAGGAGAAGGGCGTCGTCATAGACGAGATCTCCTCCTACGAGGATGAGCCCGACGAGCTGGTGCACGACCTCTTCGCCGACCTGATCTGGAACGGCCACCCGCTCGGGCGTTCGATCCTCGGCACGCGCGAGACGGTGCGGAGCTTCGAGCGCGATCTGGTGCTCGGCTTCTTCGGCCGCCGTTACACGGCCCCCAACATCGCCGTCGCGCTCGCGGGCGCCTTCGACCGCGAGGCGTTCGTCGAGCTCATTCACAAGCACCTCGTCCTGCCGGAACGGAGCGAGAGCCTCGAGGTGCCGGCGTTGCCGGCCTTCGTTCCCGGCGTGGTGAATCTGCCCCGGGACCTCGCGCAGCTCTACCTCTGCCTCGGCGCGCGCGCGATGCCGTACGACGACGATGACCGCTTCGCCCTCCAGGTGTTGTCCATGATCCTGGGCGGCGGCATGAGCTCGCGTCTCTTCCAGGAAGTGCGGGAGAAGGAAGGGCTCGCGTACTCGGTCTATTCGTACGCCGATTTCTACAGGGACACCGGCCTGTTCTGCGTCGCCCTCGACGTCGCCCCGGATCGCGGGCGGCGGGCGCTCCGCCTCGTGCTCTCGGAACTCGGCTTGTTGCTTCGCGAGGGGCTCAGGCCCGGCGAGCTGGAGGCGGCGAAGGCGCAGCTCAAGGGAAGCCTGCTCCTCGGACTCGAGAGCCTCTCGAGCCGCATGAGCCGCATCGCCCGCAACGAAATCTATTTCGGCCGCCACATCCCCGTGCGCGAGCTGGTCCAGCAGGTGGAGCGCGTGCGCGAAGAGGAGGTTGTGGAGATCGCCCGGCGCACTCTCTCCGGGGGCCGCCTTTCGCTCGTGGCGCTGGGGCCGCTGGCGGAGGGGCCGTACACCGAACAGGACCTCACGTTCGGCTGACGAAGTCCCGGGGTGCGCGGCATCGCCCGGGTGTGACGGTTCGCTACGTGGCGTGCGCCGTTCGCACGGTGCTGAGGGAGGAACGGATGGATCGCGTCACGGTCTCCTTTCGCCGCGTATCCGCCGAAGTGACGATTCCCCGCTACCAGACCGACAGCGCCTCGGGTATGGATCTTGCTGCCCATCTGCCGCATGATCTCTCGATCCCTCCGGGCGAGGTCGCCGTCATCCCCACCGGTCTCATCGTGGCGATCCCGGAAGGGTATGAGGGGCAGGTGCGGCCGCGCAGCGGGCTGGCGCGAAAGCACCGGATCGCGGTGCTGAATGCGCCCGGGACGATAGACGCGGACTACCGCGGGGAGGTGGAGGTTATCCTGATGAACTTCGGGAAAGAGCCTTTCCTGGTGCGCCCCGGAGACCGCGTGGCCCAGCTCGTGATTGCCGGCGTGGCACGCGCCGAGTTGACCGAGACCGAGTCGTTGCCCGAGACAAAGCGCGGCGCCGGAGGTTTCGGCCACACGGGGGTCCGCTCATGAGGCCGCGCGCGGCATTCGCAGCGGCCGTGCTCGTCTCGGCGCTCGCGGCGCTCGTCCTGGCGGGTGCGCCCGTGGAGGCGGAGCATCCGGACGGCGAAGCGGACGCGGCGTTCGGTGACACGACTCCGGGCGTTCTCGACGAGACGCCGGAGATCCCGGAGCACCGGGCCTTCGGCCCCGGCGAATACTTGCAGTTCTCTGTGCGCTACGGTGTCGTGCGCGCCGGGGACGCCCTTCTTCAAGTCAAGGGAGTCCGTCGGATTGACGGCCACGACTGTTACCACCTTCTCTCGAAGGCGGAGTCGAACTCGTTCTTCGATCGCGTGCACAAGGTTCGCGACCGCGTGGAGTCCTTCCTCGACACCACGACCTTCGTCTCGCGCCGGTACGAGAAGCACATTCGTGAGGGAAAGTACCGCAAGGACGAGCTGGTCATCTTCGATCAAGACAGTCTGAAGGCCACCTACATGAGCAAGGAGCCGAAGACGCTCGACATCAAGCCCCGCGCCCTGGACGTGCTCGCCGCGTTCTACTACGTGCGGATGCTCGATCTCAAGGTGGGTCACGAGTACCTTGTCGAGGGACATGTTGACAAGAAGAACTACCCGATCCGGGTCAAGGTGCACCGGCGCGAGCGCGTGAACGTCCCGGCCGGCACTTTCGACTGCCTCGTCGTCGAACCGTTCTTGCGAAGCGAGGGCATCTTCCAGCAGAAGGGGCGCATGGAGGTCTGGGTCACGGACGATGCGCGCCGCATGCCGGTTCAGATGAAGAGCAAGGTCGCGATCGGCTGGATCAGTTGCGTGCTGAGCGAGTACCGGATCTCGAAATTCCCGGTACGCTGACCGGCGGGGGGAGGAGCGATGTCGCGCTATCGCGAGGTTGACCTGTCGAAGCTCACGCCGGTTCCGATCGAGAAGCGCGGGAGCTTGGTCCACGTGGCCGGCTTCGCGCGGCCGGTGCCTCGCGGAACCGCCGCCGCGCTTCTTCGCGCGCTGCCTCAAATCCTCGCCGGCAACGCGCTGCGCGCGATCGTCGAGG
>JAGVPR010000028.1 GCA_020052115.1 Candidatus Eiseniibacteriota bacterium | reverse complement strand
GGCCTCACGGAACGCCCACGGCGCGCCCACGGCCGGGCCCGGCACGGCCGTCGCGTCACCCGCCGGCGCCTCTGCGACATCGGAAGGACGATCGAACGATCGCCCGCTCGGCGTGTAGTAGCGCGCCGTCGTCAACTTGATCCCTCCGCCCCCGTCCAGCGGCAGAATCGTCTGCACCGATCCCTTCCCGTAGGTCCGCTCGCCCACCACCAGGGCAAGATCCCAATCCTGGAGCGCGCCCGTCACGACCTCGGCCGCGCTCGCGGTGCCTTCGTCCACGAGGATCGCGAGCGGAACCGGCAGCCTGGGCGGAGGCGCGTTCGAGAAGTACAGCCGATCCTGCGACGGATGGCGGCCCTTGGTCGTCACGATCAGCTTGCCCCGGGGCACGAAGCGCTCCGCGACATCCACGGCTTCCGTCAGCACGCCGCCCGGGTTTCCCCTGAGATCCAGGATCATGGCCCGCGGCTTCCCGGCGCTCACGCGATCGAGGGCGCTGCAGAACTCTTCGCTCGTGTGCTCCGTGAACTGGTCAATGCGGATGTACGCGATCCGGCCCTCGAGCAGCATCGCGTCGGGGACGCTGGGAATCACGACCGGCGCGCGGACAACCGTCACCTCTTGGGTGAAGCCGTCTTCCCCGCCCGAACGAAGGCTGAGCGTCACACGGGTGCGGGCCGGGCCGCGGAGCAAGCGCGAGACCTCGGCGACCTCCATGTCTCGCGCTGAAGTCCCGCCGACCGAGAGGATGCGGTCGCCCACATGCACACCGGCTCGCGCGGCCGGACTTCCCGGCGTCACCGTCAGGATCACGGGATAGCCGCCGCGGGCGCCGAGACCGACGCCGATCCCGTCATAGCCACCGCTGGTGCCCGAGCGCAGATCCTCGAAATCGGCCGCATCGAAGTAACGGGAGTGCGAATCGAGCTGCTCCATGATGCCGAGGATCGCCCCGTCAGCGAGACGCCGGGCGTCCACATCGCCCGCGTACTCCTCACGGATCAGATCCAGCACCTGGTTCAGGCGAGCGTCGTCCACGGGATCTCGCGACGGCTCCGGAGCGGCCGCGAGACCGGGAGAAAGAAGGACCAGCAGAAGGCCCAGGGCGGCGAGTCGCCGCGAGTGAGCCATGAAAACCTCCTGAAGACGGCACGATGTTGCGTGGCCTGAGTTGCGAACTCATATCGAGGAGAGAACGCACCAATTGTAGCATCGCGCGGGGCTCGAGATCAAGTCCGACGACGCGCGGACGCCATGGAGGCGGAGATGCGCGGTTCGCCCCACGCCTAGGGTCGGCTCCCCCAATCCGGGACGATCGTGCAGGCGGGATCAGCGTGGGAGGCGGGCGCGAACCGTCTCGAGGATCCGTCGAGTCAGTTCCTCCGATGGTCCGCGCGAATCCAGGACGAGAAAGCGCGCCGGTTCCGCCTCGGCGATGTCGAGATAGGCGCGGCGCACACGTTCGTGGAACTCGAGCGGTTCGGCCTCCAACCGGTCCGGTCGTCCGGGGTTTCGCGCCCGCGTGCGCGCGAGCCCCTCATCAACGGGCAGATCGAGAAGCACGGTGAGATCCGGCGAGAGGCCGCCCGTGGCCACCCGGTTCATCTCGCGGACGAGCTCCGTCCCGAGGCCGCGCCCGCCTCCTTGGTAGGCGACGGAGGCGTCACCGTATCGGTCGCACACGACGATCTTCCCGGAATCCAGCGCGGGAACGATCACTTCGGCGACGAGCTGAGCGCGCGCCGCGAGGTAGAGCAGAAGCTCGGCGCGCGCCGCCATGCCGGTGTGACGCGGATCGAGAAGGACGTCTCTCACCCGCTCGCCGATCGCCGTTCCGCCCGGCTCGCGCGCGAGAACCGCCTCGCGACCTTCGTCGTGAAGTCCCCGCAGGAGGAGCCGGCTCTGCGTAGACTTCCCGCTTCCCTCGATCCCCTCGAAGGTGACGAACAAGCCCCGCATGACGTCATCTCCCCCGCGTCTCGCGGCGCACGTGGATCATCCGCTGCAGCGCCGTGAGGTTCGCCGTCACGGCCAGGAAGGCCAAGGCGTACGGCATCCAGCGCGGGCCGAGCAGCGCGCCGACGATGAGCACGAGGAAACGCTCCGGCCGCTCCATCAGGCCGACGGAGCACTGGAGCCCGAGCCCTTCGGCCCGCGCCCGCGTGTACGAAACCATGAACGATCCGGTCAGAGCCAGCAGCGTGAGGAGAACCTGCGCCTCCGACGCCGACTTCAACGAATGGAGGAGAATGCCGATGAACACGACCGCCTCCGCATAGCGGTCGAGAGTGGAGTCAATGAACGCGCCGAACCGCGAAGCGGTCTCGGAGCGCCGCGCCACCGCTCCGTCGAGCATGTCGCACAGTCCGCCGGCGAACATCAGCGCGGCCGCAGGAAGGAAAGCCCCCCGCCAGAATGCGGCGCCGGCCGCCACGGAGAGCAGGAGACCCAGCACCGTGAGGAACATCGGCGTGACCTTGAGACCGATGAGAACCCCTGCGATGGATCCGGCGGCTTCCTTCGCGCGCGCTCTGACCAACGCCTTCACGTCCCCTCCTTCGGGCGCCGTCCAGCGCCGTAGAGCGCCACGACCCGCCGCGTCGCTTCCTCTTCGTCCAGCCCGCAGGCCACGAGCCGCTCACGCTCCGCGCGCGCCACCGGGGAGAGATCGAGCTCCATCTCCGGCCGCCCCGCTCCGGCGACGACCACGACGACCTCGCCGCGAGGAGCGGCCGAGGCAAACAGGGCCGCCAGCTCTCCGAGCGTACCGCGGTGGGCCTCCTCGTGGAGCTTCGTCATCTCGCGAAGCACGGCCGCCGGTCTGTCGCCCGCGAGCTGCGCCAGGTCCACGAGCGTGCGCCCCAGCCGCCGAGGCGACTCGAAGAAGACCGAGGGCCGATCCTCTTGAACGATCCGGTCAAGCGCCCCGCGGCGGACTCGCCCCTTCTGCGGAAGGAACCCCAGCGAGACGAACCCCGCGGACGGGAAGCCGGCCAAGACGAGCGCCGTGATCACCGCGGAGGCGCCCGGCACGGGCACGACGCGGATCCCCTCGTCAATCGCTGCCCGCACGATCCGGTACGCCGGATCCGAGATGCCCGGGGTTCCCGCGTCGGAGACGACGGCGACGGAGCGGCCGGCTCTCAGCTGACCGAGCAGCTCTCGGCTTCTTGCGGCCTCGTTGTGCTCGTGATAGCTCACGAGCCGGCGCTCGATTCCGTGGGCCCGCAAGAGCACGGCGGTGTGACGCGTGTCCTCGGCCGCGACGATGTCCGCCTCGCGGATGATCCGCAGCGCCCGGAGCGTGATGTCCTCTAGATTTCCGATCGGCGTCGAGACGATGTAGAGAAGCCCGGGTGGGGAAGCGCCACGTTCTTCGGCCTGGCTCATCCGCCGTTCCCTGCGCCCATCGCCTCGCGCACCGCCACCGCGGCCGCGGCCACGTCAGCAGCGGTCACGTCGAGGTGGGTCACCATGCGGACGAGCCCCGGTCCGAACGGGACCGCGAGGACGTTTCGTTGCTTGAGCGTCACCAGGAAGGCGGGGGCCGCGATCTTCGTCTTGCGGAGATCCAGGACCACGATGTTCGTCTCCACCGCGAAGGCCAGGCTGATTCCGCCGGCGCCGTCAACGGCCTCCGCCAAGGCGCGCGCGTTCGCGTGGTCTTCGGCAAGCCGGTCCACGTGGTGGTCCAGCGCATGCAAGCAGGCCGCCGCCAGGATGCCGACCTGACGCATGCCGCCGCCGTAGCGCTTGCGCTCCCAGCGCGCCGTCCGGATGAAATCGGCATCCCCGACGATCATTGACCCGATCGGCGCGCCGAGCCCCTTCGAGAAACAGAACTGGATCGAGTCCGCGATCCGTCCATATCGAGGCGGCTCGATCCGCGCCGCAATCGAGGCGTTCATGATCCTCGCGCCGTCCAGGTGCACGCGCAACCCGAGCCGGTCGGCGACTTCACGAATCTCCTGGAGCTTCTCGAACGGGTAGAGGGCGCCGCCTCTCCGGTTGTGCGTGTTCTCGATGCAGACGAGCCTCGTGCTCGGGAAATGGTAATCCGACGGGCGCACGCGGGCCTCGATGTCGGCGCCGCCGAAGAACCCCGCCGGCGCATCCACGGGGTGGAGCTGCACCCCAGCGAGAGCCGCCGCCGAGGCCGCTTCGTAGTTGAAGATGTGGCTCTCGCGATCCACGAGAACCTCGTCCCCCGGGCGCGTGTGGCAGCGAATCGAAAGCTGGTTGCCCATCGTCCCGGAAGGCACGAACAGGCCGGCCTCCTTCCCGAACAATCTCGCGGAACGCTCCTCCAGCTCCCGGACGGTCGGGTCATCGCCGAAGACGTCGTCTCCGACCTCCGCTGCGGCGATCGCCTCGCGCATCGCCGGCGTGGGGCGCGTTACGGTGTCGCTTCGTAGATCAATGATCCCCTTGTACATGACGTGCCTCGCGCCGAGTCCCGAGTTCCTGCCGGGATTCGCGCGCTCAGAAAAGGTCCGGCGCCGGGAAAATCGAGCATCCGTCGCGGATGCGATGTCCGGTGGACGTTGACAGCTTCCGGATTCGTGCCTACGATCGCTTCATAGCGAACGGCGGCCGCTCCGATGCAAGAGCCGCCGACATTATAGGTAACGGTCCGGTCCTCGCCAAGCCGGACGGGAGAGATGACATTGATGCCGTTCATGTTCGACCCCAGCTTCGTTCTGCTGATCCCGGCCATGTTGCTCGCGTTCTACGCCCAGTGGCGGGTGCGCGCGACCTACAAGAAGTACCGTGAGGTCCCTAGCGCTTCTCGCATGACCGGGCAGGAGGTCGCGCGCCGGCTCCTGTCGCTGAACCAGGTTCCCGGCGTCACCGTCGAGGCCCAGCCGGGGGAGTTGACGGATCACTACGATCCGCGCGCCCGGGTCGTGCGCCTGTCGGAACACATCTACGGAGCGCATTCGATCGCGGCCGTGGCTGTCGCGGCCCACGAGGTCGGGCACGCGATCCAGCACGCCCAGGGCTACGCGCCGCTCAGGATCCGGCACGCCCTCGTTCCGGTCGCGGGTTTGACATCTCAGCTGGGAATCCCGCTCTTCTTCATCGGCATGATCTTCGCGGCGAAGGGTCCGGTCTTCCTGCACTTGATGGATATCGGCATTCTGTTCTTCTCGGGCGCCGTGCTGATCCAGCTCGTGACGCTGCCGGTGGAGTTCGACGCGTCCCGGCGCGCATTGCGCCAGCTTCAGTCCACTGGGACGCTGCCCGCTGCCGAGGTGGGAATGGCGCGGCAGATGCTGAATGCCGCCGCCCTGACGTATGTCGCGGCGATGGCCGTGGCGGCCAGCCACTTGATCCGCATGCTCCTCTTGAGAGGCGCCGGCGGCCGGCGGGACTGAATCCGAGCTTCGGAGTGCGGGAGTAGAAACGCGGGGATGGCATTCGCCATCCCCGCTTCGTCGTTCTGGCTCAGGGGTTGCCGGTCGCGCTCGGCGCGGCTCAGCCGGTCGTGGTGGCGACCCTGTCCTTCAACTCCTTCGAAACCTTGAACACCGGAACCTTCCGCGGCGGAACCTCGACCGCATCCCCCGTGCGAGGATTGCGGGCCATACGGGACCGGCGGTCCTTGACCTTGAATGTGCCGAAGCCTCGAATCTCGATGTGCTTGCCCACGGCGAGAGCGCGGCAGACCGCATCGAGGAACTCATCCACGGTTTCGGCCACGTCCTTCTTCGTGAGGCCAGTACGCTCGGCGATCTCGTCCACCAAATCGGCCTTCGTCATGCCGTACCTCCTTCAACCTACCCAGATCGCGTCGGGCCGCCCTGAGCCAACGTCCCGCGCCGTGCGCGGGCGCAAGCCTCACTCCGGTGAATCCCATCTCGCGCAGGATGCGGATAGCGAATCGGCCAAGATTCGCAACGGCAATCCATTAACACACCCTCGAAAAAGCTGTCAAGGTCTTTCGCGCGAATACCGCGCCACTAACTTCGCCAGGTATAACAGGGTACGCCCGTGCGGAACGCCGATTCCCGAACCGGCGGAAGCGGAACGTTGAAATCTCAACGAATTGGGGCTTCGACGACAAGGAAGTGGACACTTCGGAGAAAAATCGTTTGACGGAGTCCGTCGGGTGCGGTAAGATTCTTTCCGCAGTTCGAGATGAGGAAACGAGGATAGAGTTCCCTGCCTCTTTCGACAGGTTCCCGCTTTACAGCTCAGCCTGACAAAATTAGGGAGCTTTGCCGCAAGGGCATAAGGTCGGGACTACCGAAGTTACGGTGGGGAACTCCTTTTTCTAGACCCTTCGTGCCGCCCGCCTCATCGGCACGGGGCCCCTGGAGTCACTTCGAGGGCTGCACGACCCGCTCCACCGGAACCTCCACGATCACCTCGCGCGGCTCGATGGAGACTCCAAGTCCGCTCACGTCCACGGGGACTCTCGCCACGGTCTTCTCCTGGCTCTCCGAGATGTCCACCGAAGCACTCGGCAAGAGGTCCATCGCCTCCACGATCTTCCGTGCTCCGGTCACCTGGACGCTTTCGGGGACCGCGCGCGGGCTCCCCGCAACCGCGTAGCCGGAGGCCGGCAGGCCCACGACGGTCGGGATCACCCTGACCCGGCGCGACGAGATGGCGTCGAAGTCAAGCCCCAGCGTGCGCGGCTCGATCACTTCGGCCACCGTGACGCCCGAACCGGCGGGAAGAAGGACATCCGCGGGCGAGAACATGCGCTGATAGCGACCGGGGGCGGCGTCGGAGACATTGACGCGGGCCTCGACCTCGAAGAGCTTCAGCCACAGGAGCTGCTTCCCGGTGCCCCGCGCGCGAAACCTCACCTGGAGCGGCGGATCGCCGAGAACCGTCAAGCCTGCCGGGACCTTCGCCAGCTTCAGGGGCACGACGAGATCCACTTCCCGCTCCTTCTCGGTCACCACATGGGCGTAGACGACGCAGGCGAGAAGCAGCGAGAGCAGCTTGAGACCCAGGTTGTCGAAGATGCCTGTTCGGAAGCTCGGCCGCATCGGGCGTCTCCGCGCCGGCGCCCTCGCGGCTCCGCCTTGCGGACGGACCCTGAGCGCGGCACAGGGTGAACTCGGGAAGGTGCTCTCGGTTCGGCGTTCACAGTATAGGAACCACGTCGTGACAGCGTCAACGACGGCGGGCGATCAGAAGCGGCGGGACAACGAAGCCGTGCACGACAGCAGCGAGAAGTCCCCGTCGCCGCCTTCGTGCTTCTCCAGCGTGTAGTCGAAGTAGACCTCGAAGGCGAGACCGCCGCCTATCCCCATGCGGCCCATCAGCGAGCTGGTCGTGAAGAGGTAATCACTGGATTGGAGGGAGACGTCGAGGCTCCCGAAGGAGATGGACAGCGTGCTGTCCGCGCCGCCGCTGTAGTCGCGGCGGCCGACTTCCTGCGATAGGTGGAGCCAGCCTTCGTTGGCGATGTCGAGCGACACGCCGGCCTCCGCCGACAGCTCACCGTAGCGCTGGCCGGCGTCGGCCTCGAGGATTTCGAAGGCCGGTGCCAGCTCGGTTGAGATCCGCTCGGAAAGATCGAGGCGCCCTCTCACCTCGGAGCGGTTCTGGAGGTAGTCCATGTAGACCTCGTCGGGCTCGTCGTAACGGGAGAGCGTCATCTCGTCCGTGAACTCGAGCCCCCAGCCGGTCGCCCGATCGAGGCCGGCGATGGCGCGCACTTCGTGCGACCAGCTCCCGGCCCCCGCAAGCGAGGCGTCGAAGTACCCCCGCCGGCGGGACTCGGCTTCCGCTTCCCAGTACCAGGCTTCATCCGAGCGGCGACGCAGGAAGGCCTTCAGGCCCGGCTCGCGATACGCGCCGTTCACCCCGGCCGGAGCCTCCTTGTGCACGATCCACCCCTCCAGCCCCCACTCCCCGCGCCGCATGCGGCGCTCGAGCGAGAGACTCACCCGATTCCGGTCATAGTCGAAGACGCGGCCCAGCGAGTCGTCCTCGACCCGGGAACTCGAGATGTCCTCCCGAAGACGCACCGTCCACCGGCCGGCCAGCGAATCGGCGCGGAACTCGGCGCTCGCGGCGTGCTGGAGATCCTGCTCGTAGGAGAGAGAGCCGTCAACGTCGCGGCGGACATCGAGCCTCTCGCTGATCCGGAGAAGCCGGCGAGGGGCGATGCGCCAGGAGATCTCGGCTTCGAAGGCGTCGCGGAGAAGTTCGGGGCCGTACGCGTACTCGTTTTCGGCCGAGAACGAGAGCCGGGAGCCTGCCCGGTCGAGCCCCAATCCCAGCACGCCGGAGGCGCGCGTGGCATCGCTCTCGATCACGCTCGATGAGTACTCCTCCTGATACGAGTCGGGATCGGTGAGGTATTCGAAGAGGTCGCCTGACCGGTAGGTCTCGCGGTAAAGATCAACCTTGCCGCCGATCTCTCCGGAGAACTCGATCTCGCCTGCCCCAGCGGCCGCGGCGAGCAGCCAGAGCGCGGCCGCAAACGCGATTCTCACGGCGCGATCAGATCGAGCGCCTTCCGGATGAGCGCTTCCGCGAGCTTCGCTTCGGTGAGCGCGGGGCGGAGGCGCCCGCCCGCGAGATGTCCCTCCGCATCCTGCTGGCGTGCGACCGCCTCATCGAGCAGACGGATCGCCTGCTCGACACCACTGTCCCGGATGTTCGGAGCCTCGGCGTCCAGCAGGCGGCGCGTGGATTCCACTTCGATCCTGACCTCGGTCGGCTCGAGCCTCGGTTCGCCCAGGCGGAGCGCGTCGAGGAATCGCTCTCGCGCCTCGAGTGCGCGCCGGAGGGCGAGCTCCGGCCGCCCTTCGCGCGCCGCGCCACGAGCCTCATCG
>JAGVPR010000105.1 GCA_020052115.1 Candidatus Eiseniibacteriota bacterium | reverse complement strand
GGCCCTCGTCCTCGTTCCCCGGCGGCGTGTAGCGCAGGCGCACCGTGGCGATCGGACCGCGGCTCGCGCCGCGCGCGAGCTTCACTTCGTAGAGCGCCGTCACCTCGTGGCCCGCGCCGATCTCGCCTGCGTCCACGGCGTCGTTTCGGAAGTCGCGGTCGGCGACGTCGCGATTCTCGAATCCGAGGAGGCGGTAGCGCTCCACGCGATCCGGATCGAACTCCACCTGCACCTTCGCGTCGCGTGCGACCGTCTGCAACGTGCCGGTCAGGTTCTCGACGAAGACGCGGCGGGCTTCGTCGAGGTCGTCCACGTAGTAGTAATTCCCGTCCCCCTTGTTCGCGAGCTGTTCCATGAGGACGTCGTTGAAGTTCCCCATGCCGAATCCGACGGTCGTGAGATAGATCCCGCGGTCCGCCCCGCCGCGCACGCGCTCGAGAATGGACTCGGGCCCGGTGCGCCCCACGTTTGCGACGCCGTCGGAGCAGAGGATGATCCGGTTGATCTCGCCGTCGCGATAGATGCGGCCGGCCATGTCGTAGCCGAGCCGGAGCCCTTCCTCGGCGTTCGTGCTGCCGTCCGGGGCGAGGCTCGAGATCGCGTCCAAGATCCGCCCCCGGTCGCGGAGCGTCGCCGGGTCGAGGAGCACGCGCCCCTCGCTACCGTACACGACGATCCCGACGCGATCATCGCGGCGGAGCTCGTCCACGAGGATTTCGAGCGAGCGCTTGACAAGCCCCAGCCGATCCTCGCGCGCCATCGAGCCGGAGACGTCAATGACGAAGACGAGATTCGCGCGCGGCCGGTCGTGGCGCTGCACCGAGCGGGCCTTGATGCCGACGCGCAGGAGGTGATAGCCGCGCCCGAAGTGCGACGGCGCCCCCTCGGTGAAGATCGCGAAGTCGTCTTCGACGTCCGCGTAGTCCTGGCGGAAGAAGTTCACGAACTCCTCGACGCGCGCCTCTTCGGGCGGCGGGAGGTGGCCCAGCTCGATATAGCGGCGCGCGACCGTGTAGGAGGCCGCGTCCACATCGAGCGCGAAGGTGGAGAGCGCGTCGTCTTCGGTGGCGATGAACGGATTCACGCCGTAGTGCTGGAAGAACATCGAGTCGTACGGCTTGTCGTTTGGCTCCGTCGAGCCGCCGGTGGATGGAAGGACCGGGGGCTGTTCGGAGGAGTACATGCTCTTGATGCCGCCCCATTTCTCGCTGGGCGGGGCGGCAGCGGCCTCCGGCTTGCGGGCGAAGTCGGCGCCGAAGAGACTCTCGCCGGCGCGGCCTCCGCGGCGCTTCAGCTCATTGGCATCAACCTGGATCTCGTTCATCTTGGACGCGGCACCCACGAGGCCCTCGGCGGGCGCGGAAGCCGCTGCCGGGGATGTGACGGCGGCCTGCCTCTCGCCTCCTGCCGCCGGGGCCCCGAGGGACGCCGGGCCGCTTCGCGTGCGCGGAGCCCCCTGCGCCGATTGCGCTTCCTTCGGGGGCTTCGCCCCGTGTGGTTCCAGCGACGGAGCCGACAGCGACTTCACGATGCTCTCCGTCACCGGAACCTGCCTCGGTCCCTCGAGGCCGAAGCGTACGAAAAGCGCCACGGCGATCACGACGGCCGCGGTCGCCGGGCCGTAGAGCCAGAGCGGCCGCCATCCCGGGAGGAGCCGTCGCTTCCCGCGCGCGGTCGTCCGATCGCGAATCGAATCCCAGAGCGTCCCACGCTCGCCGGCGCTCAGACGATCCTGGTTCTTCTCGAAGTGCTCTTTCATGTCGGCTGTCCTTCCAGACCTTCCGCCGCGACCGGTGCTGGCCCGCCCTTCAGGGCGAGGGCCAGTCGCTTGCGCGCCCGCGTGTGGTGCACGCGGGCCGTGCTCTCCTTGCAATGGAGGGCGCCTGCGATCTCCCGGAAGCTCCATCCCTCCCACTCACGCAGCAGTAGCGCTGCGCGCTGCGGGGCGGAGAGATGGGCCATCGCCTCATCCAGGGCGCGACGCTCCGAGTCGAACCGGACCTCGGAGGAGTCAACCTCGGGCGCGGCGATCGTTTCCGTTAGCGGCGCCGTCCTCATCAGGCGGCGCAACACGTGACGCTTCCAGTCCAGGGACTTGCGCATCGCGATCGTCCGAAGCCACGCCCCGAGCGGCGCCTCGCCGCGGTAGTGGTGCAGGTGACGGAACGCCTGGATGTACGTTTCCTGGAGCAGGTCGCGCGCCGTGTCCCGGTCGCGAACCTGGTAGCAGAGGAGAGCGAAGAGGCGGTCGCAGGTCTCTTCGTAGATGCGACGCCACGCCTTCTCGTCGCCTTGCGCCGCCTGCCGCGCCAGCTCTCGATCCGATTGAAGGTCTTGCATCATGGTCGCCCTCACTCCCCGGACTCGTCCACTAGGACGGGCCGATCCCCCGGAATGCTTACGGCATGAGAGCGACCCGAGGGTACACCGGAGCGCCCCCGAAAGGACCCTCGTCAATGCGCTAGACTGCCGGGCATGGAGCCGGCAGCGGACGTCGTCATCGTTGGAGCCGGGGCGGCCGGGCTGATGGCAGCCATCTGGGCCGGCCGGAGCCGGCGGTGCGCCCGGATCGTCGTTCTCGATGGGGCCGGACGGTTGGGGGCGAAGATCCTGATCGCCGGAGGCGGCCGCTGCAATGTCACGCACGAGCGCGTGGACGAGACGGCCTTCGCGGGGTCATCGCGCCCGGCGATCCGCAAGGTGCTTCTTCGATTCGACGTGCCGCGCACTGTGAGCTTCTTCCGCGAGATCGGTGTCGAGCTCAAACGGGAGGAGACCGGCAAGCTCTTCCCGACGACCGACACGGCCGGCACGGTGTTGGAGGCGCTGCTGGGCGCGGTCCGCGCCGCCGGCGTCGAGATCCTGCACCCCCGCCGCGTGGAGACCATCCGCGCCGAAGGCGACGGATTCACGATCTCGGGGCCGTGGTCCCTTGCCGAAGGAGAGCTTCGGGCGCGTCGTGTCGTGCTGGCGACCGGGGGTCGCAGCGTGCCGAAGACCGGCTCCGACGGCCGCGGTTTCGAGATCGCGCGCTCGCTCGGGCTTGGAATGACGCCGACGGTGCTCCCGGGGCTCGTGCCGTTGACGCTCGATGAAGGATCGTTCGTGCGCGCGCTGAGCGGCGTCTCGACGGAGGCGACGCTGGAGGTGCGCGCCTCCTCCGGGAAACGGCTCGCGGCCCATTCGGGACCCGTTCTTTGCACGCACTTCGGTCTCTCCGGCCCCGCGACTCTGGACGTGAGCCGTCACTACCTCGCGGCCACTGAGGCCGCCGCCGGCGTGCGGCTCCTCGCGTGCTGGCTCCCGGGCGAGTCCCGCGAGTC
>JAGVPR010000158.1 GCA_020052115.1 Candidatus Eiseniibacteriota bacterium | reverse complement strand
GACCGGCCGCGGAGATCTTGAGCCAGGCGCCGCGTTCCATGTTCCCCGTGAGGAGCCCGACCGCGACGTCCCGGCGCGCGGCGAGCGCGTCGAGCAGCTCGGTTACGCCCGCATAGGTCGCGGCGCCGAACTCGGCCAGGTTCGCCTCGAGCCGCGAGACGTACTCGTTCCAGTAAAGTGCGATCTTCCGCTCGGCTTCCGCCGGGTTGATTCCCGCCTCCGCGACCACCTCGCTCACGATCTGGCGATCGGTCTTGCCGGCGATCGGATGCCCGGAGCGCAGGCTGCCGCTCCTGCCGAAAACCGTCTCGAACGCCCCGGCCATGGCGCTTCGTCCGGCCCCGTGGGAGTGGAGCAGAGTGCCGTCTATGTCGAAGAGAACGCAGTGCACGGGGACACGCTACCAGAGCAGAAGAGGCCCGTGTGCTAGAGTTTTCGAAGTCGCGCCGCGGTCCGTGCGCGCGGGAGGGTTCGCTTGGAATTGTCTCACGATGACCGCCGTCTCCTCGATCTCGTGCAGGCCGGTTTTCCTCTCGTCGAGGAGCCGTTTCGCGCGCTCGCCGAGTCGCTGGGGTCGAGCGAGGACGCCGTCCTGGAGCGCATGCGCCGGCTGCGCGAGGAGCGCGTGATCCGGCAGATCGGGGCCATCTTCGACACGAGAAGCCTCGGCTACGAATCGAGTCTTGTCGCGATGAAGATCGCTCCCGCGAGTCTCGACGCCGCCGTGGAGGCCGTGAACGCGCATCCGGGCGTGAGCCACAACTACGAGCGGAACCACGAATTCAATCTGTGGTTCACGGTGGCCGTGCCGCCGGCGAGCCGCCTCGGTCTGGAGCGCACGATCGAGAGGCTTCACGAATTGACGTCGGCGGAATCCACTCGGCAACTGACGACGCTCAGGCTCTACAAGATCGGCGTGCGGTTCGACATGTCCGGTGAAGGCGCGCCGGATGCGACCTCCGAGACGGCGGCCGCCCCGTGGGGGGAGGCGAAGAGGCCGCCGGAGCCCGGTGAGCGCGTGCGGAGCCTGGTGCGCGCGCTGCAGGAGGATCTGCCACTGGAGCCGAGACCTTTCCAGGCGATGGCCGTCTCCGTGGGGTCGAGCGCGGCTGAGCTGCTCGCTGCCGCACAGGATCTGCTGGCTCGGGGGATCATGCGCCGCTACGCCGCGGTGCTCCACCACCGTCGCGCTGGCTTCGTCGCCAACGCGATGGGGGTGTGGCGGGCGCCCGAGGGGCGGATAGACGAGTGCGGGCGGATCATGGCCGGGTTCAACGCCGTGAGCCACTGCTACCGGCGGCCCACCTATCCTGATTGGCCGTACGCGCTCTTCTCCATGGTGCACGGGCGCGACCGCGCCGAATGCGAGATCGTCCTTCGCACGATCTCGGGGAAGACAGGGCTCGACGACTACCTAGCGCTCTACTCCACGCGGGAGTTCAAGAAGGTGCGTGTGCGCTACTTCGACCCGGCCTTCGACGAGTGGGAGGAGCGCTGCGGCGGCGAGGCGCCTTGCTGAATCATGCGAGGTGACTTAGAGTCCGAGGGTCGCAAGATCCGGCGGGCCGTGGGCGATTCGATTGTTGATTCCACCCCAGGAGGCAGTCTCCACGGTTGACGTGGAATGCAACACTGTGTGGCAGCCACGTCGTTGGACACCTACCTCCACAAGCCTGCAATCCTCGCAGGGCCCTGCCGCGAATTTCAGACCGATGCCCGTTTGCGCTCGGCAGAAAGGACTTCGTGGCCGTTCGGAATCGGGAAGACACTCGCGCCTTCGCGCACTCCGGCCCCGGGGGCCCTGGCCCCGGATGGCAGCAGCTTGAGGATCACCTGCACGCCGTCGCCGCTCTGGCCCATCGCGCGGCAGCGCCCTGGGGAGGAGGAGTGCTTGCCGGTCTCGCCGGCCTCTGGCACGACCTCGGCAAGTATGCACCCGACTGGCAGCAGTTTCTCCTGGCTGTGGGTCAGGATGCCTCGGCCACCGACGCTGATTCCCAGAATGGTGGCGAAAAGAGGACCCGCGGACCCGACCACAGCTCCGCAGGAGCGAGCCACTCGTTCGTCAAACTCGGCAAGAAGGACCGGGCGGCGCAACTCATAGCTTTCGCCATAGCCGGGCACCACGCGGGTCTCGATGACTGGCAGGCGCTCCGAACGCGACTCGTCAAGCCGGATCTTCTTGCACGGCTCGACGCCGCGACCAATGCCGCTCCGGACGCCGTCCTGAGGGCCGAATCGGACTCAAGCCTGTTTCCTGAGTGGTTCATGTCACTTTCGAAACCGACTGCCGGATCTTCGGTTGTTTCGGTGAAGCGTTCGTTCGAGCTCCTTGTGCGGATGACCTTCTCGGCGCTCACTGATGCCGACTTCCTCGACACTGAAGCGTTCGCTGAGCAGGCTCGGCCCGAAGGGCGGGCGGAGGCGCGTTCAGGATGGCAGCCGCTCTGTCGCTACGAGCAGATTCTGAAGGAGTATCTGGAAGGTCTTGCGACACTGCCGGAGACCCCAGTGCTGCTGCAACGCCGGCACGTTCTCGCCTGGTGCCTGAGCGCCGCCACTGGAGCACGGGGAGCCTATTCCCTGACGGTGCCTACTGGTGGCGGAAAGACGCTGTCGTCTCTGGCGTTCGCGCTTCGCCATGCCTCGATTCATGGCCAGAGTCGAGTCATCGTTGCCCTTCCGTTTCTCTCCATCGTCGATCAAACGGCTGACGTGTTCCGCAAGGTGTTCTCGCCATTCCTGGGAGGGCGCGTGCTCGTAGAGCACCACAGCAACGTTCAGCCGAAGGTTGACACCGATGCGAACCGACTCGCGAGTGAGAATTGGGATGCGCCGCTGATCGTGACGACCCAAGTTCAACTTCTCGAGAGTCTCTTTGCCAATCGCTCGGGCGATTGCCGGAAGCTCCACAATCTCGCCAATAGCGTGATAGTTCTCGACGAGGTCCAGTCGCTGCCGGCGGGTCTCCTTGACCCGATTCTCGATGTTCTTCAGGAGCTCCGTTCATGGTATGGCACGACGCTCCTTCTCACGACCGCTACTCAGCCCTCCCTTCATCGCCGGTTGATCGGGGGATGGCCCGAGCCGAAACCGTGGCTCGATCCGCCGCCTACCGAGATCGTGCCGGCCGAGGAACTCCCGGGGCTCTTCGCATCCTTGGATCGCATTCGGATCGAATGGCCGGCAGGGGAGGACCCTGTCGAATGGCCCGCACTGGCCGAGCGGATTGCCGAGCACGAACAGGTCCTCGCCATCGTCCACCGTCGCGACGACGCCCGCGGACTTTGGAAGGAGGTCGAGGCGAAGGCGCGTGGAACGATTCACCTGTCGGCGCTAATGTGTCCCGCTCACCGCCGGGAGGTCCTAGCCGATATCCGGAGACGTCTTGAGGAGAAGGATGCCTGTCGGGTGGTTTCAACTCAGCTCGTCGAAGCTGGCGTGGATGTTGACTTTCCTGTTGTCTTCCGCGCGATGGCGGGGCTCGAAGCGCTTGCGCAGTCAGCCGGTCGCTGCAACCGCGAAGGGCGGTTATCCAGTCCCGGGCGGTTCATCGTCTACAATGCGCCAACAAGGCCGCCCGGCCTGCTGCGGCACCACCGCGACATCGCGAAGCTGATGCTTGCAGTGTCTCCTGGCTTGTCCCTCACAGCGCCGGAGACGTTCCGCAATTACTTCGATCGCCTCTATGGCGGCCAGAGCACCGACACAAAGGGGATTCAGGCATTGCGGCAGGATCTCAAGTTCAAGGAGACGGCCGCGACGTTCCGGATGATCGACGAGTTGACCACGACGGTCTTCGTACCGTGGGGCGACCCGGGGCGAAAGGCCATCGAACGGTTTCGCTTCGCCGGGCCGAGCCGCGATCGGTTTCGGGCACTCCAGCCATTCGGCGTATCTGTGTACTCGAGGGCCTTTCACGAACTTGAAGACCTCGGGCTCCTCGAACTGCTTCACGACACGGTCTGGTGTCTTGTTGCCGAATCGTCTTACCACTCAACCTTCGGCCTCGATTTGGAGCCGGAGGAGTTCCAGGCCCTTGTCATCTGAAGGGAGGACCATGGATGTCGCAACGCTCACCGACTTATCGGGTCCGCGTTGCCGGACCACGAGCCTGCTTTACGCGCCCGGAGCTGCGGGCGGAACGGGTGTCCTACGAAGTGATGACGCCCTCAGCGGCGCGGGGAGTTCTGGAGGCAATCCTCTGGAAACCGGCCATTCGCTGGCACGTCGAACGGATTCACGTCCTGGCGCCGATCCGCTTCGATTCAATCAAGCGGAACGAAGTGTCTGAGAAACTCAAGATCGGCGGAGCGATCGGCGCGTTTTTCGCCGACGAAGAGCGCGAGCAACGCAACACCCTGTTTCTCCGAAACGTGGACTACGTCATCGAGGCTCACTTCCGGCCGACCAGCGAAGCGGGGCCCGAGGACAACCTGAGGAAGTTCGAGGAGATGTTCAGCCGCCGACTGGAGAAAGGACAGTGCTTCCAGCAGCCGTATCTCGGCTGCCGCGAGTTTGCCTCCACGTTTGAATCCGCTCCGGAACACTGGGAGGTACCCGACGAGCTCCGAGGCGAAAAGGACCTCGGGATCATGCTCCTCGATCTTGAGTTCGCGGACCGTTATGGCCGGAAGCCTGCGAGGCCGCGGTTCTTCCCCGCTCGGCTGGTGGACGGGCGGCTCGATGTCCCGGAGGTGTCGCCATGATGTTGAAGGCGCTCTGCGATTTGGCGGAGAGGGAGGGGTTGCTTTCTGATCCAGGCTACGAGCCGAAGCCGGTCGACTTCTTCGTTCACTTGGGAATCGGGGGTAGGTTCATTGACGTGGTGGCCTCGCCACGGGAGGCGCCCGGACGCGACGAAAGGGGAAGGCCGCGCGGCGTGCCGAAGGCCCCGCCCCGACTAATACCCCGCCGATCTGATCGCACGGCCCAGAATCAAGCCGAGTTCCTCGTTGACAAGGCCGAGTACGTCTTTGGTATCGATCCTGATCCCGACAACCAACGCAGGGCAAGGCAGTCGGCTGACGAGCGACGGGAAACTCTCGGCATTCGCCGAAGGCTCTTCAGCGGGAGCGTTGAGGCCGCGCTGGCGGCCCTTCCGGATTGTGAAGCCCTGGCGGCCGTTGCCGCCTTTCTCCGTGAGGATCTGCCGGCAAAGGTCGTGCAGCTTCTAAGCGGGCCTTTGGATCTCAAGCCTGAACAGCTCTCCGCTGCGCTCTTTGCATTCAAGTACGAGCCCGATGGTGGGGATCGCTGCGTGCATGACGACCCCCGGGTCAGAGCGTATTTCCGCGGACTTGTCGAGTCCCCAGAAGGCAAGGTCCGGGGTCAGTGCCTCGTCACGGGCGACTTCGACGTTCCTTTGGCCCGACTCCACGCGAAACCCAAGGGGATTCCACCTCTCGGGACGACCAAGGGTGGAGTACCTCTGACCACAGTCAACCAGGAATCCTTCAGGAGTTACGGTCTTGACGACGTCGGTGGAGCGCCGATCTCCGAGCGGGCAAACCTGGCCATCGACACAGCGCTTACACGCTTGTTGGATCGGGCCTACCCAGGCCCCGATGGCACGCCCCTGCCGGCGCGTAATTTGGCTATCGGCCCTGACTCTGTTCTTGTCTTCTGGACTCGCGAAGAGGCATCTCTCGACTTCTTCTCTGGTCTCGAAGAGCGAGATCCAGAGGAGGTTGCCGAGCTTCTCAGAGCCGCGCATCACTCGTTCTCGGCCCCGCTAGAAGACCCCACGAAGTTCTTTGCCCTCGTTCTCTCTGGGAAGCAGGGGCGGGCCATCGTCCGCAGCTTCGTCGAAACGACTGTGCGCGAGGTCGCGCGCAACGTTGATCGGTACCGTGAGGAGTCGCGCATCGAGCGGCCCCATGGAAAGGGCGTCGGTGGGTTCCCTCTCCGGGATTTCCGTCTCGCCCTCGCACCTCGGGGCGAGACGAAAGATCTCCCGCCGGCTTTTGGCACCGCGTTGTACCTCGCGGTTGTCCTGGGCCGGCCCTTTCCCCGAGCGGTCCTGGAGACGGTTGTCCGTAGAAATCGTGTGCAGCTTTTCCCGCACGATCGCAAGGGTGCAGTGGACCCATGGCCCCTCGCCGCCCGGAGCAGCCTTCTCAGGGCATGGTTCATCCGAAACAGACATAAGGAGATCCCCGTGTCACTCGACAAGGAAAGAACTGAGGTGGCCTATCGGCTCGGGCGCCTCCTGGCGACTCTGGACATGCTGCAGGGCGACGCTTTGGGCCAGGTCAACGCCTCGGTCGTCGATCGTTTCTTCGGAAGCGCATCGAGCACTCCAGCTGCTGTCTTTCCGACGCTTATTCGACGCGGCAGAAACCACCTTGGCAAACTGCGCCGCGATAAGCCCGGGCTCGCGGTCGTTCGGGAGCGGCTCATTCAAGAGATCTACTCCACGATCGAGAGATTCCCCAGGACATTGGGCCTCGAGGACCAAGGGCTGTTCTCAATCGGCTTCTACCATCAGCGCCAGGACTTCTTCACGAAGAAGGAGGAAAACTGAAATGAGTGCTCTCGAAAAGAAATACGACTTCGTCTTCTTGTTCGACGTTCAGGATGGCAACCCCAACGGTGATCCCGACGCCGGAAACCTCCCTCGGATCGACCCCGAGACGGGCCATGGAATCGTGACGGACGTGTGTCTCAAGCGGAAGCTTCGGAACTTCGTGACACTCACTCGCTTGGCTAAACCTGGATACGAGATCTTCGTCAAGGAAAAGGCGATTCTGAACGACTGGATCGATGAGGCTCATGATCTGCCCGAAGTTAAGAGCAAAGAGAAAGGGGAGAAGACGGATGCGGCGCGGAAAGCCATGTGCAAGCGGTTTTTCGACGTGCGCGCTTTTGGAGCGGTCATGTCAACTGGCAAGAACGCTGGGCAGGTGCGGGGCCCCGTGCAGCTCACGTTTTCTCGCTCGGCAGACCCCATCGTCCCGATGGAACACAGCATCACGCGAATGGCCGTCGCCACCAAGGAAGAAGCGGCAAAGCAAGAAGGAGACAACCGGACCATGGGCCGAAAGTCCACGGTACCCTACGGTCTCTATCGAGCCCATGGATTCGTGTCAGCCTCCCTGGCAGAGCAGACGGGGTTCACCAAGGAGGACCTGGATCTCGTCTGGGATGGATTCGCACGGATGTTCGACGATGACCATTCGGCCGCGCGGGGCCTGATGAGCGCCCGGGCTCTGATCGTTTTCCAGCACGAGTCCAAGCTCGGCAATGCTCCGGCTCATCGACTGTTCGAGCGGGTCACGGTGCGCATAAAGGACGCGGAGAAGCCGCCGCGCAGCTATTCTGACTACGATGTTGTGGTTGACCCCGCTGGCCTGCCGACCGGCGTGACGCTCGACGATCGGCGGTTCTGATGACCTTCTCCGAGGACGACCTGCTTCCCATCTCCGGGTTGCAGCACCTCGCGTACTGCGAGCGGCAGGCGGCGCTGATCTACGTCGAGCGCGTTTGGGTGGAGAACATCTGGACGACGGAGGGAGCGCACCTGCACGAGAAGGTCACCTCGGGGGACCGGGAATCGCGCGGGGAGCTTCGGATCTCGAGGGATCTCGCTCTTCGGAGTCTGCGGCTTGGGCTCACAGGCCGCGCCGATGTAGTCGAGTTCCATCGTGCAAGTAAAGGTGCTTCGGGAGCATGTCTGGCGGGCGCTTCGGGCCTTTGGCAACCTCTGCCGGTCGAATACAAGCGGGGGCGCCCAAAGCGGCACCGAGCGGACGAGATCCAGCTGTGCGCGCAGGCCCTTTGCCTTGAAGAGATGCTCGTGGTCGGGATCGAAAGCGGCGCGCTCTTCTACGGACAGACACGCCGCCGGCTCAGCGTGGCATTTGACGGCGAGCTTCGCGCCATCACCGAAAGGGCGGCTTTCCGCCTGAGGGAGATCATCTCGACAGGGACGACTCCCGCACTGCCATACAAACCAGCTCGGTGCGACGAGTGCTCGCTTCTTGACGCATGCCAGCCGAAGACCATTGGGCGGGACGTCGGTGGGTACCTTCGTCAGGCAATCGGGGAGAGCATCGTGGACCGACGGACATGAAACGCCATCTGAACACGCTTTTCGTGTTGACCCAGGGCGCCTATCTGGCGAAGGAGAACGAGACGGCGGTTGTTAGAGTCGACGACGCGGTCAAGATGAGGCTCCCCATTCTCACACTGCAAGGGGTCGTCTGCTTCGGCCAGGTCTCGATGAGCCCGTGGCTCATGTCGTTCTGTTCCGAGAGAGGCGTGGGTGTTTCCTTCTTGTCGGAACACGGGAGGTTTCTCGCACGAGTCGTGGGCCCGACATCGGGGAATGTGCTCCTTCGCCGCGAACAGTACCGACGCGCCGACAATGCCGAACAGTGTCTCGCCATCGCCCGGCCCATCGTGAGTGCCAAGATCGCCAATGCCAGGGCGGTTGTCCTTCGCGGAGCACGCGACCGACCCAACGACGAGAATTCAGTCGTACTCACCGAGGGTGCCGCGCGGCTAGCCGGCCACTTGGTCCAGACGGAGCGCGCGAAAGACCTCGATTCCCTGCGGGGCATCGAGGGGATGGCGGCGCGCACGTACTTCGATGTATTCGACCATCTCATCACGCAGCAGAAGGAGTCCTTCCGATTTTCCGAGCGGACTCGCCGCCCGCCGCTCGATCGGGTCAACGCCTTGCTGTCGTTTATCTACACACTGCTGGTCCACGACATCCAGGGAGCTCTCGAGGCCGTCGGGCTGGATCCGGCCGTTGGATTCCTCCATCGCGACCGGCCTGGCCGGCCAAGTCTTGCGCTTGACTTGATGGAAGAGATGCGTGCCTGGTTTGCGGACCGCTTGGCTCTGTCTCTGATCAACCTGCGACAGCTTGGGCACGATGACTTCGAAGTGGCGGAGACGGGGGCGGTCCTCCTCTCCGAGGATGGGCGCAAGACACTCCTTGCAGCTTACCAGAAGCGAAAACAGGATGAGATCTTGCATCCGTTCCTGGCGGAGAAGACAACCGTCGGACTCGTTCCGCACCTGCAAGCTCTGCTCTTGGCCCGGTTCCTCCGCGGTGACATGAACGGTTATCCACCCTTCTTCTGGAAATAGGAGGTGTGACATGATGCTCGTCGTGGTGAGCTACGATGTCGCCACGGGAACCGCTGAGGGCCGCCAGCGGCTGCGACGCGCATCGAAGGAGTGTAAGAACTTCGGGCAGCGGGTCCAGAACTCCGTCTTTGAATGCCTGATCGCCCCAGAGCAATGGGCTGACCTTAGACACCGGCTCCTGAGGCTCTACAACGCGGATGAGGATAGCCTGAGGTTCTACTTCCTCGGTGCGAGGTGGAAGGGCAGGGTCGAACATCATGGGACAAAAGACACTCTCGATTTCGAAGGCCCACTCCTCGCGTAGGCCGCGCGTACGTGGAGTGCACACGAAATCCGTAGGGGGTTCGCGCCCTGTGCATTCAATTGCAACAACGGCACTTCGGAACGAGCCAGGAGAGGCGCCGGACCAGGAGCGCGTCCGGCGAAGTGACGTTCGCGGCCTTCATGCCGTAACCGCCGGGAAGTAAGTATTTTAGCTCCCCCGGTGTCGCGCCCCGCGCGGGCGCGTGGGTTGAAACGGTGTGTTCATCGGCTTGCCTCGAACAGTCCCCGTCGCGCCCCGCGCGGGCGCGTGGGTTGAAACCGCG
>JAGVPR010000175.1 GCA_020052115.1 Candidatus Eiseniibacteriota bacterium | reverse complement strand
TGCCGTGCCTGGGACCGCGCGCTACCAGCGCGCACGCCCTCGCCGTCCACCGTTGCCTTCGCACCTCTCACTTCGCGCCCATCACTGCCGCGCCTTCAGCCTCAGCCCCGCCGCCTGCAAGTTGACCTCCCGCATCCTCGTACACAGGTCCCACTTCACCTTGTCGGTCTCGGTGATGAGGCCGAAGGCATAGTGTTCCCCGAAGTACGGCTGCGCGCCGCGCCCGGGACCGCCTCACGACCCGCGGGCGACCTCATCTCGTCTGCCGAGCGAACGCATCAAGGTCCGGCTTCGATACGAGAAGGGTCTCGATACGCGCTATCTCTCGCATCTCGACGTCGTGCGGGCGCTGGAGCGGGCGCTCCGCGCGGCCGATATCCCGGTGGCCTACACCGAGGGGTTCTCTCCGCGGGTTCGCTTGTCCTTCGGCCCGCCGCTGCCCGTCGGGGTGATGGGCTCGGCCGAGATCGTGGATGTCGAGCTGAGGGAGCGCGTTGGGCTCAGGCGCCTCGCGTCGGCGCTCAACGAGCGCCTCCCGCTGGGACTTCGGATTCGGGAGGCCGAATTCGTACCGTTCCTCACGCCGTCGGCTTCGGCGGTTTCTTCCGAGGCGCTCTACACGGCGGAGCCTTCGCCGGCGCTCCCCCTTCCGGAGGATCGAGTGGCCGTGGCGATTGCGGCCGTCCATGCCGCGGAGACCTTCCCAGTGACCCGGCGCTCCCCGAAGGGTGAGAAGACATCGGATCTCAAGACCGCGCTCACCGGGATCTCCGTGGCGCAAGGTCCCGAAGGCGCGAGCATCCGTTTTTCACTGCGAACCGGGGACGGCGGTCTCGCCCCGCGCCTCGCGCTGCAGGCCCTCTTCGGTCTCACCGACGAGGAGTCGCACCATCTTCGCATCACGAGAACGGATCTGCGCCAGAACGGCGGGTAGCGTCTTCGAACGAGGAGGATTCGACATGCGGCGTCTCGCTCTCTGGCTCGCGATTCTCATCATGGCCGTTTCGGCGGCGGGATGCGCGACGAAGGGTGTGAACAAGGGGCAGTTCAACGTCGTCTCTCTCGACGAGGAGTGGCAGCTCGGCCGGAAGCTGGACGGGGACCTCCAGCAGAAGCTCGCCGTCATTCATGACCGCGAGGCCGACGCCTTCCTCAACTCGATCGGACGGCAGATCGTGTCCCAGACGGAGATGGCGAGCCTGCCGTGGCAATTCCATCTCGTTCGCGACCCGCAGGTGAACGCGTTCAACATCCCGGGCGGACACGTGTACGTCTTCAGCGGGCTCGTGACGCAGTCGAACGAGCTCTCGGAGCTGGTCGGAGTCCTCTCGCACGAGATCTCGCACGGCGTGGCCCGTCACGGCACGGAGATGCTGTCGAAGCAGTACGGCTTTGCGGTGGTCGCCTCGCTCGTCCTCGGGAAGAACCCGGCGGTCTACCAGCAAATTCTGGCGGACATCGTGGGCCAGGGCACGATGATGAAGTTCAGCCGGGATGCCGAACGGGAGGCCGACCGCCTCGGCGTGCACTACATGTACGAGTCCGGTTACGACCCGGCCGGCATGGAAGCCATGTTCCAGAACCTGCTCGCGCTGCGCCAGAGCCGGCCGGGCGCGATCGAGCAGTTCTTCGCGAGCCATCCGCTGACCGAGGAGCGCATTCAGAACACGCGATCCGAGATATCGAAGCTGTCGCCCCGGGGAGACCTCGTGATGGACACGAGCGCGTACCATCAGTTCCGCGATCGGATCGCCTCTCTGGCCGGCGGGCAGCCCTGAAGCCCCGCCGGAGTGACCGGTTTGCCTTGACGCCGTTCGAAGCAACGACCTAGAATCCGGGGCGCGGGTGACATTGCCCGTCATCTTCCATCCGCGTTCGCAGATCCACCGGTGCCGTGTCCCCCGCGCGAATCAGCCGCATCGTTGAAGATCTCCGGCTCGGAGCGTGCCCCGATGTCGTCGAAGCCGGATCGCGGTCCTCGCCGTCGCGCCTATCTGTTCGATGAGCGCAGGGAATCGCTCGCCTTGCGGAGGATTGCGGAGATCGGGCTTCTGCTGCACGGCGCCACCCGCCTGGATGATGTCCTCAGAGCCGTACTCGTCACCGCCACCGCGCGCCAGGGCGCAGGCATGAATCGCGCCTACCTCCTTCTCGGCGACGAGGAAGGCCGGATCCTGCGCGGCGAGATGGCGGTGGGGCCGTCAAACGCCGAAGAAGCGAATCAGATCTGGAACGCGCTGCACGAATCGGGACCTTCGCTGACGGAAATGGCGGAGGCCTACCGGAACTCGGTGGGACGGCGGGACGTTCGTGCCAATGAGTTGGTCCGCCGTCTCACGGTGCCGCTCGACGACACGGCGGATATCCTCGTTCAGGTGTATCGGCTCGGCACGACGATGGTTGCGGACGCGTCGTCTCCCATTCCTTCGGAGGCTCAGCGCGTCGCCGCTGTTCTCGGCGTCCGCGAATTCGCCGTGGTGCCGGTGCTCGCGCGGAAGGGGTCTCTCGGCGTTCTGGTCGCCGACAACCTGATCACCCGCCGGGCGTTTTCAAAACGAGGCGTCGAGCTCCTGGAACTTCTGGCCTGTCAGGCGGGTCTGGCGATAGAAAACGCGCGACTTCAGGAAACGCTGGCGCAGAAGGTGGATGAATTGGGCCGCGCGTACGAGGCTCTTCGCGAGGAGCAGGAGAAGCTGGTCCGAGCGGAGCGGCTGAGCGCCGTGGGCGAAATGGCGGTGCGCGTGGCGCACGAGGTCCGGAATCCGCTGGTCTCGATCGGCGGATTCACGCGGCGGCTCCTGGTCGAGATGCCGGAAAAGGACCCGCGCTCGGAGTATCTGAGGATCATCCGGGATGAGGTGGCCCGATTGGAGCAGATCGTGGGCGGCGTTCTCGACTATGTGAGACCGCCGGTGAGCGCGGTGGGGATGACGGATATCAACGCTGTCGTTCGCACGTCGCTGGACTTGCTCTCGACCCAGTGCGATCAGGCCGAGGTGAAGGTCTCACTTTGCTGCGACGAGACGGTGCCGTTCATCGCGGCGGACGAGGCGCGGCTCAGGCAGGCCGTGCTGAACCTCTGCCGGAACGCCATTCAGGCGATGCCCGACGGAGGGCGGCTCGAGGTCTCGACGCTTCCGGATCGCGACTGGGTGTTGATCCGCATCGAGGATACGGGCGTCGGCATCGCTTCCGATCAGATCGAGCGCATATTCGCCCCCTTTTACACGACACGATCGCAGGGCACCGGACTTGGTCTCGCGATCACTTCCCAGGTCGTCGAAGCGCATGGCGGCCGGGTCGAGGCGGAGAGCGAGCGCGGCGTCGGCAGCCGCTTCACGATCCGCCTCCCGCTGAAGGAGCAGGTCTCATGAAGAAGATCCTGGTCGTGGACGATGAGGCGCACGTCCGCCGCCTCTACACCGAGGAACTGAAGGACGAGGGTTACGAAGTGGTCGCGGCCGGAACCGGTGATGAGGCTCTGCGCGCGTTCGACCGCGAGCGCCCGGATCTCGTGGTGCTCGACATCCGCCTCCCGGACTGCGACGGACTCGACGTGCTCAACGAGATGCTCTCGCGCCGCCGGGATGCGCACGTCGTGCTGAACTCGGCCTATCCTGCCTTCCGCGCGGATTTTCACTCCTGGGGCGCGGATGCGTACGTTGTCAAGTCCTCGGATCTCCGTGAGCTGAAGCGGACGATAGGAGCGGTGCTCTCACTCGAGGGGGCGAGCCCGGGTCGTTGATCCGTTCAGTCCCCGAGCGGCAGCGAACCCCTGAAGAAGCCGAGGAGAGCGTAGAGGCCGAGCAGCGTCAGCGCGATGAACAGGAAGATCGAGAACCGCGCAGACCAGCGCTGGGACTTCGGCCCCGGCGTGATACCCCACGTGATCCCGAACGTCCAGAGCCCGTTCGCCAGGTGGAAGCTGACCGCGACGATGCCGAGAATGTAGGAAGGGAAGCTCAGCGGGTTGTAGTGCGCCGAATCCCACCGCAACGCCGACGCCTCGTGCAGCCACGACATCCTCTCGTGGAAGAAGAGTTCGACGAATCGGGCCTTCACCAGGTGGGCGATGATGAAGGCGATCAGCCCGAGAGCCGTCAGCCGCTGGATGACGAACTTGAAGTTCCCGAAGTACGGGTACTGCGGCCAGTTGGGGCGCGCCTTGAGCGTGATGATCGTCCCGGCGATCGAGTGGTATAGCAGCGGGATGTACACGAGGAAGATCGCCGCCGCCGTGTGCAGCGGGAGCGAATAGAGCCAGTCAATCCGCCCGTCGTACGCGGCCGGTCCCTGCTGCGAGTACGAGTGGAAGATGAAGTGAAAGACGATGAAGATCCCGAGAGGAACGATGCCGACGAACGAGTGGATCCTCTTGAACCAGAAGTTCGAGCGACTCACTTGCTCCATGAGGTTCTCTCCCGGCCGGGATCCCCGACCCGTAGTCCCTGTCCCTTCCCCACCGCCGCCCGGGCGGATCGGGCCGCTGAGAGTCTTCCAGATTCGCCGCCGGAGATCAAGCGTGGATCGCGCTCGGGGCGGGGCCGCCGGCGCGGCGCTCCACGTGGCGCGCTGCCGAGGGCTCCGGCCGGAGCGCTCGTGGTAGGATCACGCTGTTTCACAGACACCCGCCCGAAAGGAGCGATCTTCCATGCCAATCCGTTTCCTTCCGGCGATGCTCGCGGTCCTGCTGCTCTCCGCTGTTCCGAAGGCGCGCGCCGAGGAGATCGTGGTCGCGGCCGATGCGAGCCTCGCCGATGTGTTCCGCGTCCTGGGTGAGTCGTTCGAGAAGGCCGCGCCCGGCGTGGATGTCGTCTTCAACTTCGCCAGTGCCGAGGAGTATCTCGCGCAAATCCGTCAAGGGCGGAGTCCGGACGTCCTCGTGTCAGCGAGCTCTCGCGAAGTCAGCGCGCTCACCCGGCAGGGGCCGTTCGACCTCTCCTCCCGCCGCGAGATCGCGACGAACCGGCTTGTCTTGATCGCGCCGCTCGAGTCCGGTCCGACGACGCTCGAGGGGTTGGCCGGAGACGGCGTCAAGAGGGTCGCGATCGGCGATCCGAAGACGGTATCCGGGGGCGGGTACGCCGTCGAGAGCCTCAAGGCGCTCGGTCTGTGGCCCGCCGTGGAGAAGAAGGCGGTGCTCGGGCAGAGCGTCCGCCAGGTGCTCCAGTTCGTGGAGGTCGGTGCGGCCGACGCCGGCTTCGTGTTCACGACCGACGCGATCGCCTCGAACGCCGTCCGCGTGGTGGCCGCGATACCGGATTCGACGCATCTGCCGATCGTGTACGTCATGGTGGCGCACTCCGGCGGTTTGCACTCGGACGCCGTACGGCGGTTCATGGACCACGTGACGGGCGCCGAGGGACGGCGGGCGCTCTTCGAGCAGGGGTTCGGTACGCCTCCGGCGCTACCTACGCTGTCGGCGCCGGTCCCTTCGCCGAAACCCGTTCCTTCGCCGGCGGAGAAGTAACGGCCGCGTGATGCCCCTGCCTCCGGGCGAGCCGCGGCGCACGCAGCGGCTCGCCATCGTGGAGGGCGGCCCTCTGCGTCATCCCCTTTCTGCATCTCCCGCTGGATGTGCGGTTCGCCCTTTTCGTGGGGGCCATCTTCGCGGGCAACGCACTGACGCAAGCCGGAGGGGCGGCGTGGCTGTCCTGGATGTCGGATCTCATTCCGATCGAACGGCGCGGCCGCTACTTCGGAATCCGCAACGCCGTCATCGGGGTGATCGGGATGGCGGCGGGGTTCGCGGCGCCGTTCTTCGCGGCGCACATGATCACGAACCTCCGCGTGACCCTGGCGACGATGGCGCCTGGCTGGACGCGGTTCTGACGGAGATCTTCTGGCCGGTGTTGCGATCATCAAGACGATCGGCGACGTGAGCGCGAGGCGCCCCGGCGGTCGCAGGAGCGACTAGGGCGGGCGGCGGCCTGTGCTAGCATCGGGGACCATTGATCGCCGGGCCTGAGTTCGTGGTTCGAGGGGGGTCCATGCCGCTCGCCGTCATCGCCGCCGCCTGCGCGCTCGCGTTCTTCTTCGCCTTCCGTCTCTACGGCCGTTTTGTCGCCTCGCGCTTTCATCTCGATGACGCGCGGGTGACCCCGGCCGTCTCCATGGACGACGGTGTGGACTACGTCCCCACGCGCCGCCCCATCCTCCTCGCGCAGCACTTCGCCTCGATCGCGGCGGCCGGGCCGGTCGTCGGGCCGATCGCGGCCGGACTCGCCTTCGGTTGGGCCCCCTCGCTCCTCTGGATCGTCCTCGGCTCGATCTTCATCGGCGCCTGTCACGACTTCTCCGCGCTCGTGGCCTCGGTCCGCCACGGCGCACGCAGCATCCCCGAGATGGTCAAGGAGCACCTCGGACCGCGCGCGTACGCGCTCTCGGTCGCCTTCATCTGGCTGTCGCTCCTCTATGTCATCGTCGCCTTCACCGACGTCACCGCCCGGCAGTTCCTCGCGGTCGAGGAGTGGGACGGGGCCGAGCACGCGATCGGCGGCGGCGTGGCGACGTCGAGCTTCCTCTACCTGGGGCTCGCGGTGATCATGGGGATCGCGATCACGAAGTTCCGCGCGCCGCTCGGACTGTGCACGCTCATCTTCATCCCCGCGCTCTTCGCGGTCATCGTGGCCGGGCAGTCCATCCCGATCCGCCTGCCGTTCTCGAACCCCGCCGTGGCCTGGGGGGTCATCATCCTCCTCTACTGCGGGATCGCCTCCGTGCTCCCGATGTGGCTTCTCCTGCAGCCGCGCGGCTACCTGGGGGGCTACTTCCTCTACATCACGCTGATCGTCGGCTTCGTCGGCATTCTCTTCGGCGGTTTTCGCGCCGAATACCCCGCTCTCGTCTCGTGGTTCTCGCCGAGGATCGGGCCGCTCTTCCCCTTCCTCTTCGTCACCATCGCCTGCGGCGCGTGCTCCGGCTTCCACGGGCTCGTCTGTTCGGGGACGACCTGCAAGCAGGTGCAGAAGGAGTCGCACACGCCGCTCGTCGGCTACGGCGCGATGCTTCTCGAGGGGGTCGTGGCGGTGATGGCGCTCACGACGGTGATGATCTGGGCGAAGGGATCGCCGGAGCTGAACGCGCCGCCGAGCGTCATCTATGCGAAGGGAATCGCGCACTTCACGCACGCAATCCTCCGCGTCCCTGTGCACTGGGGCCTCACCTTCGGCATGCTCGCGTTCGCGACCTTCGTGTACGACACGCTCGATGTCGCCACGCGGCTCGGGCGCTACCTGCTCGAGGAACTGCTGCACCTGCGCGGCGCGGCCGGCCGGTGGATCGCGACCGGGCTCACGCTCGGCATGCCGCTCCTCTTCCTCGTGCTCGCGCCGGGGACGGTGCTCGTGGACGGCAAGCCGCAGCCGACCTGGCTCATCGTCTGGACGATCTTCGGCTCCTCGAACCAGCTTCTCGCGGCGCTCACGCTGCTCCTTCTGTCGGCCTGGATCACGCGCACCTCCAAGGGACGCGCCTTGTGGATCAAGATCCCCGCCTTCTTCATGTTGATCACGACGGTCGTCGCGCTGGTGATCCAGCTTCGCGACGGCGCGAGAAACGCGCTCGCGGGGCCGGGGCTCTTCTCCGCGCCGGGGATCAACGCGCTCTTGGCGCTGACGCTCATCGTGCTGGCGCTGGCGTTCACGGTCGAATGGTGGCGCGGGGCGCGGGCCCCGGCGGCGCCGCTATCGGATCAGTAGATCGCCTGGTCCTTTTCAAAACGTCACTCTCCGCTTGTCCGCCGCAGAATCATCGCGTCGCATCGCTCCTCGGGGTTGAGGGTCGCCCGCACGGCAGCTAGAATCACGGCGTCGCTCCCTTTCGCACTCACGGAGACCCGCCCATGCTCGACGCCGCTCACGACGACGCCCTCGTCCTGAAGATCCAATCCGGACACATACTCGAGACCGAGGACGAGATGACGCCGGGCTACAAGAAAGCGCTTCTGAACATCCTCCTCGTCCAAGCGGACACGGAACTCATGAGCGCACCGGCCTACTACAGCGCCGCGAAGGACGCGCCCACGCTCGCGAGCCGCATGGCGGTCTCGGCCATCATCCAGGACGAGCTGGGCCACGCGAACATCGCGTTTCGACTGATGGAGGACCTCGGCGAGTCGAAGCGCAGGCTCGTGTACGAGCGCCGGCCGAACGAGTTCAAGAACCCGTACGGCTTCGATCAGCCGCTCGAGAACTGGGCCGAGATGGCGGTCGCGAACGGTTTCTTCGATCGCGCCGGCATCTGCCTTCTTGGCGACATCTTCCAGAACACGTCCTACGGTCCCTGGCGGCGCGCGCTCAAGAAGATAGACAAGGAAGAGTACTTCCACCTGCGCCACGGCGAGTCCTGGATGCGCCGGCTGGCGCGCTGCGGCGGCGACGTGCGCGAAGCGCTCCAGGAGGCCGTGGATTGGATGTTCCCGACGGGCATCGAGTGGTTCGGCCTGCCCGACGACAGGAAGCGCCACTCGGCGCAGCTCGCCTACCGTCTCAAGGGGAAGACGAACGATCAGCTCCGCCAGACGTGGATGTCCGCGGTCGTTCCGCTGTGCGAGGAGATCGGGATCAAGGTGCCCGCCCATCTCAACCCGGACACGCGGCAGTACGATCTCGAGTACGAACTCCCCGTCGAGTTCGACGAGAAGGGCAAGCGCTGGCTCTTCGACCAACCGATCACGTGGGACGAAGTGTTCGACCGCTGGCGCCGTCGCGGGCCGCGAAACGCGGAGTACGTCGAGATGATCCAGGGCCGCGCCGACGCGCTCTTCGAAGGAAGACTGTGGCAGGACCTCGCGTAGAGAATGCCGGCGCCGGGGACGATCGCGCCGCGGAGCTGCTCGCGGCCCTCGATGGGATCTACGACCCGGAGATGCCCTGCTCCATCGTGGATCTCGGCCTTGTCTACGGGGCGCGTTTCGATGGCGGCTGCGCGAAGATCGTCCTCACCTACACCGCGATCGGCTGCCCGGCGCGCGAGATGCTCGAGGACGACGTCCGCGAGCGCCTGCTCGGAGTGAGCGGCGTTCATTCGGTGGAGATCGAAGTGGTCTGGAGCCCGCCCTGGACGAAGGAGAGACTCACCGCCCGTGGCCGCGAGCTTCTCCTGGCGTCCGGTTACAGCCTCTAGCCCTTCGCGGACCTCCCTGGTCCAGGAGCGCTCGATGACAGTCCCTGTCGAACCGGCCGTTTACGAGGTGTTCGCGCGCATCGCCCCGGGCGATCCCCTCTGTCACATCGGCAACGTGAACGCGCCGGCCGACGATCTGGCGCGGATCTACGCCTTGAAGTTGTACGACGAGGAAGATTGGGCGGAGTTCTGGGTCGTGCCGCGCCGCGCCATCGCCGTTTCGCGGCCGATGCGCCTCGTCCCTCCGGAGGGGTCGTGAGCAACGAATCCGCCACGCCGGCAACGGTCGCCGAGGAGATGAGGCCGCTCCTCCAGTCGCTTCTCCTCGCGTGTGCCGACACGAAGCTCTTGCTCGGCCATCACTACCTCGAGTGGACGTTCGGCGCGCCGGCGCTCGAGGCGGGAATCGCAAGCTGCGCGATGGGCCAAGACGAACTGGGCCATGCGCGCCTCCTCTACGGCGTGCTCCACCAGGGCTTCGGGCTCGACCAGGAGCATCTCGTGGAGCGGCGTCCGGCGGCGGAGTTCGCTTCGGCGGCGTTCCTCGACCGCCGGCTTCCCCGCTGGGCGTCGCTCGTCGCCGCAAACGCGCTCCTGGATGTCGCCGTCAGCTACGTCATCGAGTCGTTCCGCGGATCGGGCTTCGGTCCGATGGCCCGCGTGGTGGAGAAGATGCTCGAGGAGGAGCGGCACCATCACGAGCACGGGCGCGGATGGTTCGGGCTCCTCGTGCGCCGCGGGGGCGAGACGCGCGACGCGATGCTCTCCGCCGCGCGCGGGGCGCTCGTTTCCGTGCAGGCGTTCATCGGGCCG
>JAGVPR010000041.1 GCA_020052115.1 Candidatus Eiseniibacteriota bacterium | reverse complement strand
GGTCGCTGCGAGCCCGGCTCCCGTCGTGGCGCTGCGGGACGCCGTGGACGCAGGGCAGGCGTTCGTCGCGGTGGGTGACGGCGGCGTCATCTATGCGGGCAATCTCGCCGGATCCGCATGGAGCCTCGCGACTTCGCCCACGCAGAACGCCCTCCACGCCGTGAGTCGGATCGGATCGAGCCTCGTCGCGGCGGGCGCGGACGGAACGATCCTCCAGACGTTCAACCTCTCCGGCAACGGCACGTGGCAACCGGTCTCCGTCGCCTCCGGCGTCAACGTCACCCTCTACGACGTCGGGCCGTCGAGTTCCCACAGCTACGCCGTCGGAGAGCAGGGGACGATCCTCCAGGGATCGCTCCTCGGCAACTCATTCCCAGCCGCGATCGCCGATGTGCCGACGACGGCGACGCTCTACGACTTCGCCCTGTTCCGGCAGAACACGCTCATCGCCGTGGGCGGGAGCGGCACGATCCTGAGAAGCACCGACGACGGACTGAGCTGGGATCTCCTCGCGTCGCCGACCAGCAACGACCTCCGTGCCGTCGCTGTTTCCGGCGACGGGAGCTATGCCGTCGCCTGCGGCGAGGGAGGCGTCCTCTTGTGGAGCAACGACGGGATCGCCTGGCAGTTCTCAGGCGCCTCTCCCTTGCGCGCCGACCTCAACGGCGCCACCTTCGAGAACGGGTACTTCGTGATCGTCGGGGCCGGGATGCTCGTCGCGCGCGCTCAGCCTGCGAGCGTGGGGCAGGCCGGCGGATGGGAATACACCGCGGTGAAACCGCTCAGCTGGGGCGCGCTCAAGCGCGCCTTCCAAACGGGGCGATAGCGGCGGGGGCGGCACCTCAGGAGACGCCGCCGGAGCGCCTCGATTTCTGGTTCCACGGAATCCCCCAACTATTTGCCGCCTCGCGACTTATTCGTGGAGGTAAATGTCCAAAAAAGAGTTGAAGGCCTGCTTATGCTCGGCTATTCTCAGAAGCGTATCCCGGATCGGAGAGGAGGTCTTCGGCCGTGCAGGCTACCGAGAACACGAAACATCCGAAGCGACTCCATCTGCAGAGTTCCTGCGTCTACGGCCCGGTTCATTCCCGCCGCCTCGGTCTCTCGCTCGGCATCAATCCGCTGCCTACGGCCGAGAAGTACTGCACGATGAACTGCCGTTATTGCCAGTACGGCTGGACTCGCCACGTGCACGAGAGGGTGACGTCCCCACTGCCGTCGGCCGCGGCCGTGCTTGCCGAGATCGAAGAGGTGCTTCGCGAGGCGAACGCGCTGGCCCTCGAGCTGGACTACATCACGTTCTCGGGCAACGGGGAGCCGACCCTTCATCCCGACTTTCCGCAGCTCGTGGATGGCGTGCGCGCGTTGCGCGACCGATGGACGCCCGAGGCGCGGCTCGCCATCCTCACCAACGCGACGACGCTCCCCCGGCGCTCCATTCGCCAGGCCGTCGCGAAGATCGAGGCGCCGATCGTCAAGCTGGACGCCGGGAACGAGACGATCTACAAGGACCTCAACCGCCCGCTCGAGTCCCCCCGCTTCGAGCAGGTCATCGAGAGTCTGATCGAGCTGCGCGAGGAGATCGGCGACCGCCTCGCCATGCAGACACTCTTCGTCCAGGGCGTCGTGGACAACACCGCCGCCCAGGCCCTCGAAGACTGGATCGGCTGCGTCGCCTCGGTGAAGCCCGGTCGCGTGCAGGTCTACTCGCTCGATCGGCTGCCCGCGGATCAGCGGCTTCTGGGGGTCGGGCGCGAGGCGCTCGCCGAGATCGCGGCGCTCGTTACCGAGCGGACCGGGATCTTCGCGGAGGTATTCGACTGATCGGCGCCGGATGAGCGGACCGCCCGCCGCCGGCGTTCGGCGCACCCTTCCGGGGTGCGGTGGTTTCGGGTGGAACCCTGGGAGGGGGACGATGATCGGCATCACGAAGCTCTACTGCGGCTCCGTCACGCCTGGAGATGCTCTCAGGTACGGGCGAGAGACCTCTCAACTGCCTGCGAATCTTCTGCAGTTCGCACAGGACAAGCGGCCGGTCACCGTCTGGAACATGTCGCGCCGCTGCAATCTGAACTGCATCCACTGTTACGCCGACTCCCGCGATGTGGACTACGCCGGCGAGCTGACGACCGAGGAAGGGCACCGCCTCATTGACGACCTCGCCGACTTCAAGGTGCCGGTGCTGCTCTTCTCCGGCGGCGAGCCGCTCATGCGCCCCGACCTCTTCGAGTTCATCGCGCACGCGAAGCGAAAAGGGATCCGGCCGGTCATCTCCACGAACGGAACGCTGATTACCGAGGACATCGCGGGCCGATTGAAGGAGTCGGGGATCGCCTACGTCGGCATCAGCCTGGACGGCATCGGCGCCGTGAACGACCGGTTCCGGGGCAAGAAGGGCGCGTTCGACATGGCGCTGGCCGGGATCCGCAACTGCATCGCGATAGACCAGAAGGTAGGGCTCCGGCTGACGCTCACGAAGCACAACATCGAGCAGATTGACGCCATCTTCGATCTGATCGAGCGCGAGCGGATCCCCAGGGCTTGCTTCTACCACCTCGTGTACACCGGGCGCGGCCGGCGCCTGACCCAGGACGATGTGACGCACGAGGAGACGCGGCGTGCGCTGGACATGATCATCGAGCGCACGAAGAGCCTCCACGACCGCGGCCGGGATGTGGACATCCTCACGGTGGACAACCATGCCGACGGCGTCTATCTGTACCTGCGAATGCAGCGCGAGGATCCGGTGCGCGCCGCCGAGGTGCTCGAGCTGTTGCGCTGGAACGGAGGCAACTCCTCCGGCATCGGGATCGCGAACATTGACAACCTCGGCTTCGTGCACGCCGATCAGTTCTGGTGGACGCACAGCTTCGGCAACGTGCGCGATCGCAAGTTCGGCGAGATCTGGACCGATCTGAGCGATCCGCTGCTCGCGGGGCTCAAGAACCGCCGCGCGCTTCTCAAGGGCCGTTGCGGCGCTTGTCGCTGGGTGGATATCTGCAACGGCAACTTCCGCGTCCGCGCCCTGGTGGTGCACGGCGATCCGTGGCAAGAGGATCCGGCCTGCTACCTCTCGGACGAGGAGATCGGCCTGGCGCCGGCCGGGGCGGGCGTCGCTCCCTCCGCGACGGCGGGGACGAGGTGAGCGCCATGCACTCGAACGGTCCGGCGCAACCGGGAAACGGCCACGGGCGCGTGGCGGAGGGGAGCGAGCTTCGGCTCGTCTTCTGGGAGATCACGCCGCGCTGCAACTTGCGCTGCGTCCACTGCCGCGCCGAGGCCACGCCGATACGCTCGCCCGAAGAGCTGACCACCGAGGAGGCGCTGCGATTCGTGGACGAGCTGGCGGCCGTCGGCCGCCCGATCCTCGTGCTCACCGGCGGCGAACCGCTCTACCGCGACGACATCTTCGAGATCGCATCGTACGCGACCAAGAAGGGATTCCGCGTGGCTCTCGCCACGAACGGCACGCTGGTGGACGACGCGACCGCCGAGCGGATCGTCGAGGCCGGTGTGCGGCGAGTGAGCATCTCGGTGGACGGCGCGACGGGCGCCACGCACGACGGCTTCCGGGGCGTGCCCGGAGCTTTCGACGCGGCGCTCGCCGGATTCGACCGGCTGCGCGAGCGCGGGATGAGCCTGCAGATCAACACGACAGTGTCGCAGCACAACGTGGACGAGCTGCCGCGGATCCTCGACCTCGCCGTCGCCCGCCGCGCCGACGCGTTCCACGTCTTCATGCTGGTGCCGGTCGGGTGCGGATTGCAGGTGGCGGACCGGGAGATGCTCGCGGCGGATCGCTACGAAGAAGTGCTCGGCTGGTTCTACGAGCAGTCGCGCATCGTCTCCATGGAGCTCAAGGCGACGTGCGCGCCGCACTACTATCGGATCTTCCGGCAGAAAGCGAAGGCGGAGGGGATCAAGGTCACTCCCCAGACTCACGGAATGGCCGCCATGACGAAAGGTTGCCTCGCGGGACAAGCGGTCTGCTTCGTGAGCCACCGCGGCCAGGTCCAACCGTGCGGTTATCTTCCGCTCAAAGCAGGGAATATCCGGGAGGAGATCTTTCGGGATATCTGGCAGGGTTCTCCGCTCTTTCGCTCCTTGCGAGACGACGATAACCTGAGCGGCAAGTGCGGGTTATGCGAGTACAGAGCCTTTTGTATGGGCTGTCGCGCGCGGGCCTACGCGGAGACGGGAGATTACCTGGCCGAGGAGCCGTACTGCATTTACGTCCCAGCGAAAGAAAGAAAGAAAACCGAGGTTGAACAGAGAAAAGGATCTGGTGTAGAGTATTGATCGAATGCGAAAGCTCCCGGGCCACCCAAGGCCCCACCACGGAGCTTCGCAGGGCCTGACGTCTCTGCGGGCGGGCGGAACGTCGGGCCCACCTAATTTTAATGCGGCTTCCGAGTGCACGGCGTTCCCTTGACCCGCGACATCATCCCGGCTGATCCGCCTCCAACACCGTAATGCGACTCTCGGCGCGCGGACCGTGCTCCCCGATCGTGGCCTCGATCAGATGCTCACCGGGAGCGAGCAACCAGAAGAGCCGGTGCGTCCGCTCAGTCACTCCGACGGACTTCCCATCCACGCGCCACTGCACGGGGGCACTCGCCGGCGCGGCCGCCTCGAGCGCCATCTCCTGCTGCGCCCGGGGCAACGAGGGGTCGCGCACGAGCACGGTTCCGTCGAGC
>JAGVPR010000341.1 GCA_020052115.1 Candidatus Eiseniibacteriota bacterium | reverse complement strand
GCCCCGAGCCCCGTGCCGCGTCGCGTGTCGCGCAGCAGCTCCGCGCGCAGGCGCATCGCGCGCTCCTCGCCGACATCCGCTCGCACGCCTTCGGGGAGAGCCTCGAACTCGAGGTGATCGCCCTCCTCGAGACCGCGGAGCGGATCGTCCCGCCGCGCGACCGCGAAGCGGTTCGCCTTCGCGCCTTCCATCGCATAACCGAATCGGCAGCCCCATCCGTTCGCGGGGACGCGCGCCAGGTGAAGCTCGAACCCCCCACGATTCGTGCCGTGCTCGTACTCGACGCCATCGAGGTAGTAGACGCGCTGGATGCCGTCACCGTAGAAGCGGAAGCCCCACGAGAGATCGCGGGAGAGGAAGCGCGGTTCCTCGTAGCGCAGGTAGACGCCTGAGGTGCGATAGCCGACTCGCACGCCGGCGCGCAGCTCCTCGCCGAGACCGCCGAGGTTGTCGAGGCCCACCTCGAGCGGGATCAGGTACCAACCGGACAGGTCCCGGTAGCCGGCGCCCAAATTCAATCGCGGGCCGCGCTCGCGGACCGAGAGACGGAGCCGCACCGCGCCGCGCTCGCTTCCCGCATGGAGCGCGTAGCGCACATCGTCGAAGAGCGGGCTCGCCCGAAGCTCGGCGACCGCGCGCCCGATCTCGGCGACGCTGGTCGAGCGCCCTTCCTCGAGCGTCCAGTAGCGCCGAAGAACATGGTCGCGCGTGCGCGATGCGCCTTCCACCTCGATGGACTCGAGGCGGAGGGTGTCGGGCGTCGCGGCGGAGGCGAAAGCGCCCGGCGACCGCGCCAGAGAGAGCGCGGCCGCGAGCGCGACGAAGCAGATCGGCAAAGGTCGCATCAGGGTCTCCCGCCAAACAGGCCGAAGGGTGACAGCCACCCCGGACCTCTGCAAGCCCCGTTCCCAGAGACGGGCGTTCGGAGCCTCTTCGGAGTCTTCGTAACTCAATGCAAAACAGGCTGTTACGTGACCAGCGAGAGGCGCCGCCGCGCGGACGCACGGACGGATGAGTGAAAAGCAGCCACAGTCGCCGCCGGGGGACGCCCGGATTCACACCGAGCTCGGGCCGTGAAGCGATATGGGATAATCCCCCGTCATCCATGGTGTCGCTGCCGTCAGTCCCGGACGAGAGAGGAAGGACCGATGAAACCGCGTCTCGCGCTTGCTGCCGCCGCCCTCTTCACGATCATCCCCGCCATCGCATCGTCGGAGACGGGAGAGACGGCGCCGCTCAGGCGCTGGGGCGTCGGGTGGGACAGCGGTGTTGCGGCGCGCTACTTCGTGAAGCCGAACTGGGGTGTGGGGATCAGGTTCTATCCCAGCGTGGACAACGACGAAACGAAGTCGTCCGCGACCCGGATAGAAGATATCGGCCAACCCAGCACGGACGACCACGGGGGCGACGGGAAAGAACGATCGGAGGACGTTGATTGGACCGTGGGGGTCATCGGCTTCATGGACTTCAAGGTCACCGGCGGCTTCAAGGCGGGACCATTCGTCACGATCGCCCGAGGCTACTCCTCGGCGACCTATGAAACCGACGATTCGTCCTGGGACTTGATCAACCCGGAGATCATCAGAACTTCGAGCCACCGCCGCACGACGTACGTCTACGATAGCTGGACGGCGGGAGTCGGCATCAGGCCGAGCCTCGTGATTCGCGAGCGGATCCTGCTCGAGGCCCGTTTCGGCGTCAATCTCGCCTTCACGGATCGAGAGTACGAGCGGAACGAGGAATACACGCGCGAGGATCCCGCTCCGCGGAGGACAGAGACGATTCACAGCAAGGAACACACCGACTCGTGGGATCTGCGCGCCATCGGGCAGGACCAGCCGGTCTACGTGACGCTACAGATGATCCTGCTCTTTTGACCGGGCGATGCGAGCGATGCGTTGGGCGCCGCACCATGCGGCAGATCTCGGCTGGGAAACGCCAAGCTCTCTCTGACCGCGCTACTTGAAACCGTCCCAAAGCGTGTCGAGGGGCAGAGCAAAGATCCTCTCACCGAGCTGGCGCACTTCGCGCCCCAGGTGCAGCAACACCCCACACACCGCCCGGTCGCGATTCTCGTCCAAGAAGACGCGTAGTCCCAGCGCATCGCCATACCCGGGGTTCTTCGTTCGTTTCACCTCCACTCCGACGACCTTGCGTCCCCACTCAACGACGAAGTCGACTTCGTAGTTGTCCGACGTTCGCCAGTAGTAGAGAGCGGCGGAAGGCACGAGTCGGCTCGCTTCGGTGAGGAGTTCTTGGAAGACGAGATGCTCCAGATAGGGGCCAGCCATGTCGGAGGCCGCTACGGACCTGCGGTCCGGATCGCCGGCGAGGAAGGCCGCCAAACCGCTGTCGGCCAGATAGACCTTGGGGCTCTTGATCAACCGCTTGGTCCGGTTGCGGGCGTAGGCCTGCAGCCTGATGAACATGTGGGTGGCTTCCATCAAGTCGAGGTAGCGCCGAACCGACGGCGCCGAAACGCCCACATCGCGTGCCACGGATGAGTAGTTGAGAAGCTGTCCGCCGCGGAGAGCCGTCGCTTTCATGACACGTCGGAAATCTGAAAGTGACGCCAGTGGCGATTGCAGCGTGACATCCCGTTCCAGGTAGGTGGCGACGTAGCCCTCCCACCAGCGGGCGACGGCCCCCGCCCTGAGTCCAAGCAGCGGTGGAAGTCCTCCACGCCACAGCAGCTCCTGAAGTCTCTGAGGAGGCATGAGCGCGCGCCCGGGAGGCGTCTCAAGATCGCTGAGGCCCTCGGATGCGAAAAGAGCAGGCAGAAACCCGGCGCGGGGCCGCCGCAGCCGCTCGCCCACGGTCATCGAACGCAGCACCAGATGCACGGCTCGTCCAGCGAGGGTCTCCGAGACCCGCTTCATCAGGAGCAGGTTGGCCGACCCGCTGACGATGACCTTCGTCCGAGAGCGATCATGATCCACGAGCTTCTTGATCGCGGTCAGGATTTCGGGCTCCCGCTGCGCCTCGTCTATGACGATTCGGTTGCTGCCCGTGAGGAGTTCGCTGGGACGCTCGGCAGCCAGATCTCGTTGATCGAGGTCGTCAAGATCCACGTAACGCCACGTGGGCGCCGGAAAGAGACGGCGCAGGAGCGTGGTCTTGCCGGTCTGCCGGGCGCCGGTCAGAACGACCACCGGGTGATCGCTCGACGTCTCGGTCAGAACGGGCTCCAGATACCGCGGGTGGTATTCGATCATGTCCTGCTTCCTCCCAACGAGCGGGCCGGCGTTGTTTGATAATCAAACATACTCTGACGGATTGTCAACCCCCAATTCGACCCCGTCGCGCAGCCCCGCGCTCCGTCCTCCCCCCACGTGATCCCCGGGGCATTGATGCCGGACGGTGCCACGTGGCATCATCCGGAAAGGACCGCCCGCCGCGAAGCCGCTCGCGGCGCCCTGTACCCCCTCGATCCGGAGGATCCACGTGAGTCTTCGCCGAATACTGTTGGCTTTCCTTGTCCTCCTGTCGCCTCCGGCCGGGGCGGCCCGGGCCTCCGACGGCCCGCCGCCGGTTCTCGACGCCGCTCACCTTCACATCGCGCTCGAGAAGCTCACGGTCGTCGGCTCAGCCCTCTACGTGGCGGCCCATCCGGACGACGAGAACACCGCGATGCTCACCTGGCTCGAGAACGAGAAGCTCGTGCGGGCCGGGTATCTCTCCCTGACGCGGGGCGACGGCGGTCAGAACCTCATCGGCTCCGAGCAAGGAGACCTGCTGGGCGTGATCCGAACGCAGGAACTCCTCGCGGCGCGCCGCATTGACGGCGCCGAGCAGTTCTTCGCCCGCGCGATGGATTTCGGCTATTCGAAGGGACCCGACGAAACGCTGGAGGAGTGGGGACGCGAGGAAGCTCTGTCGGACATCGTCCGCGTCATCCGCACGTTTCAACCGGATATCGTGATCATGCGGTTCCCGACGACCGGCGAGGGGCGGCACGGTCATCACACCGCCTCGGCGCTTCTTGCCGTCGAGGCGTTCGAAGCCGCGGGCGATCCGAACCGGTTCCCCGACCAGCTCGGAGAACTGGCTCCCTGGAAGCCGAAGCGGCTGCTCTGGAACTACTTCAGCTGGGCGCAGCCACCCTCGGGAGAGGCCGCGGCGACGGCCGTCTCGATTGACCTCGGCGCCTACAACGCGCTCCTCGCCCGCTCGTACACCGAGCTCGCCGGCGAAAGCCGGAGCATGCACAAGAGCCAGGGCTTCGGTTCGGCGGAACGGCGCGGCCGCTCGCCGAACTACTTCAAGCTGATCGCAGGAGAGCCGACGACCGGCGATCTGTTTCAGGGCGTGAACCTCTCGTGGAGTCGCATTCCAGGCGGCGATGAAGTCGGCACGCTGCTCCTGAGCGCGCACCGGGAGCACGATGTGAACGATCCGGCGGCGAGCCTGCCGCGCCTCCTCGCGGCGCGCGACGCGCTCGAGCGGCTTCGGGCCACGGCGGCGGGACGAACGCACGGCGTGCTTCTGCGTCACAAGTCCCGCGAGCTCGACGATGTGATCCGGTCGTGCGCGGGGCTCTGGCTCGAAGCGGTAAGCACACGGCACACTTATGCGCCGGGCGACTCGATCACGATCGCCGCGACGATCGTCAACCGCTGCGCGGCGCCTGCCCGGCTGCGGGCGGTGGCGGCGCCGGCATTGGGGATCGATTCGCGCCGGGATTCACTGCTCGCCGAGAACATCCCTGTCACGGTCGCTTTGAAGAGCGTCGTCCCGAGCACGCTCGATTGGCGCTTCACACAGCCGTACTGGCTTCTCGAGCCGTCGCGGGGCGGACAGCACTCTGTCGGTGACCAGCATCTCATCGGCAGCCCCGAGAACGGCCCGCTCACCGTCGAGTTCGAGATCGAAGTCTCCGGGCACCGGATCCGATTCGCGACGCCCGCGCTCTATCGGTGGGTGGATCGCGTGCGGGGAGAGATCTACCGGCCCGCGGCTTTCGCGCCGGAGATGACGCTGGCTCTCGATCAGAAGACGTACTTGTTCCCGGACGACGCGCCGCGCCCGGTGAAACTGCGCCTCGACGCGCACAAGACAGTGCAGGGCGAGGCACGCCTCTCGCTCCCGCAGGGCTGGCGGAGCGAGCCGGCATCGCACGACATCGCGCTCGCGGCGGGAGCATCGCGCGAGGTCCTCTTTCTGGTGCAGCCGGGAAGCGGCGACGGATCGGTGCGAGCGGAGTTCGTCGCGGACGGCCGGATGAACACGCGGGGAATGGTCATCGTGGATCATCCGCACATACCGGTCCAGACCGTCTACCCGGAGGCTTCGAGCCGCGTGCTGCGGCTCGATCTCGCCCGGACGGGCGACCGCGTGGGGTACGTGATGGGGCCCGGCGACGACGTGCCGTCCGCGCTCGCCCAGGCCGGATACAAGGTAACGATGCTCGACGACGAGGCCCTTGCCTCCGGCGAACTGTCGGGCTACGACGCCGTGGTCGTCGGCGTCCGCGCGTACAACTCCCGCGAGGCCCTCAAATCGAACTCCACGCGCCTCCTCGATTATGTCCGGGCCGGGGGAACGCTCGTCGTGCAGTACAACACCGCGGACGGCACGCTCGATCCGGACCTTGCTCCCTATCCGCTCAAGCTCGGACGCGATCGGGTGACGGTCGAGGAGGCCCCGGTGGCGTTCGCCGACGGCTCGAGCCCGCTGCTCACGACGCCGAATCGGATCACAGAGGCGGACTTTCGGGGTTGGGTGCAGGAACGCGGCCTCTACTTCGCCCAGGAATGGGCGCCGGAGTACAATGCGGTGCTCTCCTCGTCCGACCCAGGAGAGGAACCACTCGCCGGCGGCCTCCTCGCGGCCCGCTGCGGCGAGGGCGTTTTCATCTACACCGGCTACGCGTTCTTCCGCCAGCTCCCGGCCGGCGTGCCGGGCGCCTACAGGCTGTTCGTGAATCTGGTGTCCGCCCGCTGATGGTCCGCCCGGATCCGGTCGAGCCGCGCCACGAGGATGAGCGCCCGCCATTCGGGCGAAGCTGGATTCTCCTCTACGCGCTGGTGCTCCTGAACCTCGCCGTTCTCATCGTCCTCTTCACGCTCTTCACGAAGGCGTTCTCGTGAGAACGCTCGACTGGATCGTCCTGGCCTCATGGCTTGCCTTCATCGTCGCCTACGGCGTCTGGAAGGGAAGGCGCAATCCGAACCTCCAGGGCTACGTCCTCGGGGACAGGAGCATGCGCTGGTACACGGTTGCGTTCTCGATCATGGCCACGCAGGCGAGCGCGATCACGTTCCTCTCGACCCCCGGGCAAGCTTACGTGGACGGGATGCGCTTCGTTCAGTTCTACTTCGGTCTGCCCCTGGCGATGATCGTGCTCTCGATCACCGCCGTCCCCCTCTACCGCAGGCTCAAGGTGTACACGGCGTACGAGTTCCTCGAACGCCGCTTCGATGTCCGCGTGCGAAGCCTGGCGGCGTTCCTCTTCCTGATCCAGCGCGGTCTGGCGTGCGGCCTCACGATCTACGCCCCGGCTCTGATCCTCTCCGTGCTGCTCGGCTGGAATCTCCCCGGGACGATCCTCGCGACGGGCGCGCTCGTCATCATCTACACGGCCTCGGGCGGCTCGAAGGCGGTCGGTTACACGCACTCCTGGCAGTTGCTGATCGTGATGAGCGGGCTCGTCACGGCGCTGGCGTTTGCGATCGCGCTCTTGCCCAACGGCGTCTCGTTCGGGGACGCCGTGTACGTGGCGGGGAAGACGGGCCGGCTCAACGCCATTGACTTCTCGTTCGACCTGAACAACCGGTACAACTTCTGGTCGGGGATCATCGGCGGGTTCTTCCTCGCGCTCGCCTACTTCGGCACCGATCAGTCGCAGGTCGGCCGCTACCTCACGGGCCAATCGGTCACGCAGAGCCGGCTCGGACTGCTCTTCAACGGATTCGCCAAGGTGCCGATGCAGTTCATCATCCTCTTCATCGGCGTGATGGTCTTCGTCTTTCACCAGTTCGAAGCCCCGCCCGTCTACTTCAATCCCGTGGAGACGCGGCAAGTCGAGCGCAGCGTGAAGGCGGAGGAATTCGAGAAGCTCGCGCGCGAGTACGGGGCCGCGGCCGAGACGCGGAAGACGGCGGCGATGAATCTCGTCGCCGCCCGCCGGGACGGGGACGGCGCCGCCCTGGATCGGGCCGCGCTGGCGCTCGCCGCTGCGCAGGTGGAGACGCGCGAGGTGCGGGAGAAGGCGGTAGACATCGTTCGGGAGGTCAACCCGCGCTCCGACGGCAGGGATGTGAACTACGTCTTCCTGACGTTCCTGCTCAAACACCTTCCAGCCGGCCTCATCGGTCTCGTTCTCGCCGCCGTCTTCGCGGCCTCGATGTCGTCCACCTCCTCGGAGTTGAACGCGCTCGCCTCGACGACGATCGTGGACGGGTACCGGCGGTTCGTGAGGCCGGAAGGCTCGGATCGGCACTACGTCGTCGCCTCGAAGGTGGCGACCGTCGTGTGGGGCGCGCTCGCCATCCTCTTCGCCGTGTATGCGAACAAGTTGGGTTCGCTCGTGGAGGCGGTGAATATCCTCGGGTCGCTCTTCTACGGAACGATCCTCGGGATCTTCCTCCTGGCGTTCTACTTCAAGCGGGTCAACGGGACGGCGGTGTTCCTGGGGGCGCTCGCCGGGGAGGCGGCGGTGGTCGCCTGCTTCACCACGACCGGCATCTCGTTCCTCTGGTACAACGTGGTCGGCTGCTTGGGGACGGTCGCGACGGCCCTGGCCCTCACGCCGTTCACGGACCGGGCGCCCGCGCGCGCCGTGAGGGCCGGGGATCCGGCCGCCAAGATCAGCTCTTAGTCTTCCACTCTTCGATCAGCTTCTCGATCTTGCGAATCTCCTCGGGCGGCGCCCCCTCTCTTCCCGTCTCCACGGCGCGCTCGGCGAATGCGATCGCCTCCTTGGTGTTCCCCTTTCGCGCCATCATGTTCGCCTTGAGCCGCAGGTTGAGCCACGTCTCCTTGATCCCGATCGAGCGGTCCACCCACTGCGCCGCCTCTTGAGGCGCGACCTCGTTCTGGAAAGCGAAGTCCGCGCAGCGGAACGCCGTCTGATGATCGTCGGCGGCGAGCGCGGCCATCGCGGCGCGCGCGTTCGCGAGGCCGGTCTCGATCGTGTTCGCCTGGATCTCGAACGGGACGCGCAGCTTCTCCCAGTCGAGCGCCACGAGCGCCTTGTCCTGGCCCACGACCGGAACGCTGAACGCCATCCACTCCTGGAACTCGTGCGCCTGGGGCTTCACCTGGATGCGCAGGGCGTCGGCGCTGTCGTTGTAGGCGTAGCTGCCCCACTGATCCACCTGCGTGTTGAAGATGACCGTCCACTGGTCCTTCGCCGGGATCGTGTGCAGGCTGTAGGTGCCGGCCTTGAGCGGGTTACCGTTGACGCGAACGTCGGTCGAGAACGTGATGCTCGTCGCCTCGTTCGCGCCCGTCCGCCAGACCTTGTCGTAGGGGACGAGATCGCCCCAGATGGTCCGGCCCTTCACGCCCGGGCGGCTGTAGGTGATCGTCACGTCCGTGAGGCCAACGGTCTGCATGACCTGGCCCTTCTGGCTGACGCGGGGAAGCTTGAGATCGGCAGCGGCGGATTCGCGGGCGAGTACCGCGGTCGCCGTCACGGCGAGCACCATCGTGAGCAGGCGCAGTTTCATCTGCGGGAGCTCCTTTCGTGGAATGGGATCGAGAGGTTTCGGGGGCGGCGGGCATGCTTGCTGGCGGACCCCTTGAGAGAATGAAAGCACACTTCGGGCGCGATCGCCAAGCAGTGCTCAGCGGAGATATTGATCCGGTTCAACACCCCGGCAGCCGCAGGGCTCGGCCCGGTCAGGAAGCGTCCGACGACTCGAGCGTCTTCTTCGGCCGCAGAACGGCGTAGAGGATGAGGATCGCCGCGACGATGATCCCGCTCACCTGAATCTCGGCCCGCTTCGCATGCGCGATCATCAAGCCGCACACGAGAATCCCGCCGATCGGCACCGCCGCGGGCACCTCGAATCGGCCGCGCGGCTCGCCGGGCCGCCGCTTCAGAACGAGGAGCGCGAGATTCATCGCGATGAACACACTCAGGAGCAAGAACGAGGTCGCGCGGGCGAGCGTCGGGATGTTTCCCGTGAGCGCGAGGGCGAGCGCGACGGCGAAGAGAACGCCGATGGCGACGTGCGGGGTGCGCCTTCGCGCGTGGACTTTTCCGAGCGCGCGAGGGAGGAGGCCCTGTCGCGCCATCCCGTAGGCGAGTCGCGAGGCCATGATGAAATTGAGGAGCGCCGTGTTCGCGACGGCGAAGAGCGTGATCGCCCGGTAGACCCAGGGGCTCAGCCAGGGCGCCGCCACGCCCATGATCTGCACGAGCGGGGCGCCGCGCGATGAATCCGCAAGTCGTGCCGGGGCGACGACCGAGACCGCGGTGATGCTGACGGCGATGTAGATCACGGTCGCGATCCCCACGGAGAGAACCAGTCCCCGCGGCATGTTCCTCTCGGGGGACTTCACCTCCTCGGAGACGTTGATCATGTCCTCGAAACCGACGAACGAGTAGAAAGTGAGGACCGCTCCCGAGAGGAGGAGCGGGAGGCCGAGCCCTCGGGCCGCCTCCCCCGGCGCGGGCGCCGCGGTCGCGAAGTAATCCACGCCGCCCCAGTAGCGCGCTCCGACGACGATCAGGAGAACGAGGCCGCCGACCTCGATCGCCGTGCAGACCAGGTTCGCCCACATTGACTCGCGAATGCCGCGGAAGTTCACGAGCGCGAGGGCGAGCAGGAAGACCGCGACGATCGCCTTCGGCGCGAAGCCGCCGAGAAGGTGCGAGAGGTTCGCCGCGAAGACGTTGCTGGCGGCTCCGATCGAGGTGAGCCCGGAAGCCATGACCGCGAGACCCACGGCGTAAGAAAGGAGCGGCGACCGAAACGCGCGCTGCGCGACGTATGCGGCGCCGGCGGCGCGCGGGTGGCGCGAGGAGATCGAGGCGTAGGTGAGCCCCGTCAACATCGCAGCGATCATCGAGGCGACGAAGGCGAGCCAGACCGCGTGCCCCATCGCGCCGGCGGCGATCCCGATCGTGCCGTAGATCCCGGAGCCGACAATGTCGCCGACGCCGTAAACGACGAGGAAGAAGAGCCCGATCCGCCGGGCGAGGGTGGCCTCCGAGGTCTTCATGCGCGGCATTATGCCACGGCGGCGATCGGTGCGGCGGATCGCGGACGGCGGCGGGCATGCGCGGGCCCATCGGATGATCGGCTCCGCATCGCCTTTCGTCGAGCCGTCGCATCGGCTTCGCGGATGTCGCGCTCGATTGACACGGGGTTTTCTCCACCCTAGGATGCGCACTACCCAATTGCGATCGCTGTGAATCACGTCGGCGCCGCGGTCGCGCCACAGACCGAGGAGGAGCCGCCCATGCCCACTCTCGGACCGATCCTGGAATGTGATCCCGGCTCCGGCCGCGGCGGCGATCGCATCCGCGTCTGGACGAACGTCCCCACTGTCATTCTCCGGAACACGGAGCAGGTCTGGTTGCAGGTTCCGCCGGGACCCGGGAGCGCGTTCGGCGTGACGGTGCTCGGGTTCATCGCGCAGTTCCGCGTCATTGATGACCGCACGCTGGAGGTCACAGTCCCCGCCGTCGGCGATCCGGCGCGCGGCCAGCTTGCGCCGGGGCCGTACGAAATCGTCGCGAGGGGCGGCTGGTACGCCGCGCACACGAGGGTCGTGTTCACCGTGATCGAAGGGGCTGCCGCGGCGAGACCGGCGCCGGGTCCATCCATCCCGATCCCGCGCGTGATGGTTCGGAATCCCATCGCCGCTCCCTTCGCGCCCCCCACACTCGGAGCGCCGCCGGCATCACCGCCACCGCAACCTCCTGCTGCACCGCCCATCGGATCGGCGCCGAACCCTCCGTCGCCACCCCCCACGCTCGGAGTGTCACCGCCGGCGCCTGCTTGGACGCCGACCGGGTCGGCGCCGCAGCCATCCGAGGATGAGCCGCCGCCCTACGAGGAATACGTGAGGTGGCTCGTCGAGGAGGCGTGGCTCCTCTTCGACGCCAAAGATCTCGTCGGCTATCGCGCCGCGGTGTCGGCTACCTGTCTGCGCTACCCGGGAATCCCGATGAAGCACGAGCGGGCCACGCTCCACATGTGGCCGCACCCTTCAGGGCGGATCGCGAGGGTCCTCGGCAGCGGCTCGAGCCTGGCGGAGCTAAGGAAACCGGACGGAGGCATCAGCGCGGAGACGAACAGCGATGGACAGGTGTTCTTCCTCATCGAGTTGCCGCTCCTCGAGGAAGACGAGATCTTTTCGAAGCGCGAGAGGCTCCATGAGTTCGATCTCGTGCTCGGGAGCGATCCGGCCGTCGAGATCTCCGCGATCGCGCCCGCACCCGCCCCGCCGGCGGCGGGCCCGGCGGTTC
>JAGVPR010000015.1 GCA_020052115.1 Candidatus Eiseniibacteriota bacterium | reverse complement strand
TTCACGCTCGCGGCCGTCGCGCGGGCCCGGGGGCGCGGGGCGCGGACGGTCTACGTCACCACGAACCCCCGCTCGGAGAGCCTCCCCGAAGTGGACGTCGCGATCTGCCCGGTGGTCGGGCCGGAGATCGTGGCCGGATCCACACGCCTGAAAAGCGGCACGGCGCAGAAGCTCGTCTTGAACATGATCTCCACGGCGGCGATGATCCGCCTGGGCAAGCTCTACGAGAATCTGATGGTGGATCTGCGCGCGACGAGCCAGAAGCTCCGCGAACGGTCGAAGCGGGTCGTGATGGCCACGACGGGCCTCGCGTACGAGGACGCGGAGCGCGCTCTGGCCGCCGCAGACGACAGCCTGAAGCGCGCGATCGTGATGGTTCGCGCGAACGTGGACGCCGCCGGGGCGGACCGCTTGCTCGAGAGGTCGGGTGGCTTCGTGAGAAGGGCGATCGAGGGGAAGGAAGGCATGTCTTGAGGAAGCTCCGCGCGGTCGAGACCGTCCTGCCGGCGGCCGCGATGCTCGCTCTGTCCCTCGTATCGCTCTTTGGCTGCGCAAAGAAGCAGACGGGAGAGGTCATCACCTTCTGGCAGTTCTTCGACTCGGAAGCGATCCGGCCGCTCCTCGTCCGGTTCGAGCAGGCCCACCCCGGAGTGCGTGTCGAGATGCAGCAGCTCACGTGGCAGAGCGGTCGCGAGAAGATCATCGCGGCGGTGGCGGCGGGCGAGCCGCCCGATCTCTGCGAGCTGGGCTCCACGTGGGTCGCGAAGTTCGCTTCAGACGGCGCGCTCCTCGAGAGGACTTCACAGACGGCGGATCTCCGCGACGGCTACCGGATGTGGGAGACGGCCGAGTATGAGGGGCGCGTGTACGGATTGCCCTGGGTGCTCGGAACGCGGGCGCTCTTCGTGAACCTCGCCCTGTTCGAGAGGGCCCGGGTGGATTCGTTGCCGCGGACCTGGCAGGGGCTTCTCGAGGCTTCGAAGAAGGTTGATGGGCTGGGGTCGGACGTCTACGGATTCGGGCTGAATTCCGGCGAGCGCTACGTCCTCTACAAGAAGTTCATGCCCTTCGCCTGGGGAAACGGCGGCGCCGTGCTCTCGGAGGACATGTCGCGCTCGGTGTTCGACTCGCGTCAGAACCTCGAGGCGCTTCGTTTCCTCACGACGCTCCGCGCCTCGTCGCTCCTCGAGAAGCAGGACGTCCTCGACCGCTCCTTCATCGAGGGCCGCGTCGGGATCGTGCTCTCGGGGGCGTGGCTTCTGAGGACGCTCGAGAAGGAGGCGCCGTCGCTCCGCTACGCGGTGACGCTCGTTCCGCGCCCCGACGCCGGGGGCACGCACGCCTCCTTCGCGGGGGCCGAGGTGCTCGTGAGCTTTCGAGGCTCGAAGCATCCGCAAGGGGCGCTCGAGCTGGCGCGCTTTCTGATGCAAAAGGAGAATGCCGTGGCTCTGGCGCGGGCGGTGCGCTCCGTGCAGCCGGCGGCCGTGGGCGCGGAGGACGACCCGTACTACCGTGAGCATGAGGCCGACCGCGTCTTCATCGAGCAGCTCCGCACCGCGGTGGGCACGCCGCCGCACGCGCGGTGGGCGGAGATCGAGGACATCGTGAACGAGTCGCTCGAAGAGGCGCTCCACGGGTCGAAGTCTCCGGAGGAGGCGCTCCGCGAGGGGTCGAAGCGCATCGAGGCCCTCCTGGCTTCCTCGTCCTGACGGGGGGGATGGTGGCCGCACGTCGCGCGAGCACCTGGCTCTTCCTCTCACCGTGGGTCATCACGTTCGGCGTTTTCGGGCTCTTCCCGATCCTCTTCTCCTTCTCGCTCTCGTTTCTTCGCTATGACCCCCTGAACCCCGCGGGCGCGGGCTTCGTGGCGCTCGGCAACTACGCCGAGGCGTTCCGCGACCGCGCATTCTGGAAGTCGCTCGCCAACACCGGTCTCTTCACGCTCGGGACGATTCCGGCGACCACGGCCGGCGCGTTCCTTCTCGCGCTCGCCCTGGATCGGCGGCTTCCGGGCCGAACGATCTTTCGCGCCGGGTTCTTCGTCCCGTCGGTCGTCTCGATGGTCGTGATCTCGCTCATCTGGAAGAACCTCTACGCGCCCTTCGGGGCCCTGAACGCGCTCCTAAAGTTCTTCGGCTTCGGGAGCGTGGCGTGGTTGCAGGATCCGCGCACGGCGCTGCCCGCGATCATGGCGATGGATGTCTGGGCGAGCGTGGGCTACTACATGCTCCTCTTCCTCGCCGGGCTGCAGAGCATCCCGCGCGAGCTCTACGAGGCCTCGGAGCTGGACGGGGCGGGGGCGTGGGCGCGCGTGCGGCATGTGACGATTCCGCTCCTCATGCCGGTGACGCTCTTCGTCGTCGTGATCAACACGATCCGCTCGCTCCAGGTGTTCATCGAGGTGTTCGTGATGACGCGCGGCGGGCCAATGAACGCGACGCTGACGACGGTCTTCTACCTCTACGACGTGGGCTTCTTCAAGTTCCGGATGGGCTACGCGAGCGCGATCGCGTACCTGCTCTTCGTGCTCATCCTCGTCTTCTCGATCCTCGAGATGCGGCTCCTGAAGAGGCGGGCATGAAGCGGTTCCGCCGGGCGGCGCTCTATGCGGGGCTCGCAGCGCTTCTCGCGGCGTCGCTCTACCCGCTCGTCTGGATGTTCGTCATCGCGCTGCGGGTGCCTGGGGATGGCGGGTGGAGGCCGAGCCTGGAGCACTTCGTTTCGGTATGGCGGAGCGGGCCCTTCGACCGGTACTTCCTGAACAGCGTCTGGGTGGCGGCGTGGGTCGTGGGCGCGAACATGCTGCTCGCCTCCATGGTGGGGTACGCGCTCGCGCGGCGCTCCTTCCGCGGGAGGCGCGTGCTCGTGCTCGGCGTGCTCGCCACGCTCATGGTGCCGCGCCAGGTGACGATGATTCCGGTCTATCTGCTCTTTGCGAAGATGCACTGGATAGACACGTACGCGGCGCTCATCGTGCCCTTCGCGGTGGATGCGTTCAACGTGTTCCTCATGTCGCAGTACATCCAGACGATCCCGGAGGAGCTGGAGGACGCGGCGCGCGTGGATGGGGCGGGGGACTTCGCCGTGTTCTTCCGCGTGGTCTTGCCGCTGGCGAGACCGGCGCTCGCGGTGGTGGCGATCAACACGTTCCTCACGAACTGGAATTCGTTCCTCTATCCGTTGATCCTCACTCACTCGGAGAGCATGCGCACGCTGCCGGTGGGGCTGGCGCTCTACGCGCAGGGGGAGCACAGCGTGGACTGGGGGCCGCTCATGGCGGGATCGGCGCTCGCGACGATTCCCATCCTCCTCGTGTTCCTCGTCTTTCAGCGATACATCATCGAGGGCATCACGCGGGGGGCGCTGAAGGGATGAGAGTGAATACGTGGGCACGGTCGGGAATCCTCGCGGCGCGCGCGATCGCTGCGGCAGGGATCCTCTTCGTCGCGGCGGCACTGGTGGGCTGCGCGGGCGGGCGGATGCCGCCGCCGGCCCT
>JAGVPR010000026.1 GCA_020052115.1 Candidatus Eiseniibacteriota bacterium | reverse complement strand
GGCCGCGCGCGGGGCCGAGCAGCCATCACCGCTCTGGCGCGCTCCCGCCCCCTTCGCGTATCCTCTGCCCGGCGCGCGGAGGACGGCGCCGGGGGAGAATCATGGGCGGTCTCTACAACCTCTTGTCGCACTCGGCGCCGGCGTTGCTTTTCGCCGTCATCGGTCTCGGCTACTTCCTCGGCAACTTCCGCGTCGGCGGCTTCACGCTCGGCATCGCGGCTGTTCTCTTCGTCGGCCTCATCTTCGGCGCGATCGCCCCCCAGGCGTTCGTCATCCCCGAGGAGATCTACGTCCTCGGGCTCACGATCTTCGTGTACACCGTCGGTCTCCAGACCGGTCCCGTGTTCTTCAGCCTCTTCCGCCGCCAGTGGCTGCGCCTGTCGCTTCTCGCGTTTCTCGCAACCGGTTCGGCCGCCCTCGTCACCTTCGTCGCGGGGAAGCTCCTCGGCATCGGCTCCTCGGTCGCCTCGGGGATCTTCTGCGGCGGTCTCACGAACACGCCGGCCCTCGCGGCCGCCGTCGAGACGCTCCGCAACACGCTCTCCGGCTCGCCCCTCGATCCGGCCGAGATCCGCATGCGGCTCGATGGACCGACCGTCGGCTACAGCATCGCCTACCCGTTCGGCGTCATCGGTCTCATCCTGACGATGCAGATCATGCCGCGCCTGCTCCGCGTCAACTTCAGCGAGGAGCGCAAGCGCGCGGCGAAGGAAGCGGCAGGCGAAGAACTTCTGATCCGCGAGGTGCGCGTCACGAACCCGCAGATCATCGGGAAGACCTTCGGCGATGCGATGCTCACCGAGCTCACGGGGATGGTCTTCACGCGCATCAAGCGCCGCGCGAGCGTGGATCTCGTCGAGCCGGAGGCCGTCCTCGATGAGGGGAGCGTCCTGATCGGCGTCGGCTCCGAGGACGCGGTTCGAAAGGCGGAGCTATTGATCGGGCCGGTGGTCCAGGAAGCGATCGAGAAGCTCTCTCCGGGGATTGACTACCGCGATCTCGTCGTCATCAACCGGAAGATCGCAGGCCAGCCGGTCTCGCGTCTTCCGATCGAGGCCGGCCGCCCGGTCATCGTGAGCCGGATCCGCCGGGGCGGCGTCAACATCACGCCTCAGGAGGACACCACGCTCGAGCTCGGGGATCAAGTGCGTCTGGTCGCCCGGCGCGGCGATCTCGATCGCGTGACCCAGGTCGTCGGCAACCCGCTCAAGGATGTCAGCGAGACGGACTTCCTCTCGTTCAGCTTGGGCCTCATCCTCGGCGTGGCGGTCGGGATGATCCCGCTGCCATTCTTCGGCGAGCGGCCGGTGAGACTGGGCTTCGCCGGGGGCCCGCTCGTCGTGGCGCTCGTTCTTGGGCGGCTCGGCCGCACGGGCCCGATCGTCTGGACGATGCCGGCGAACGTGAACCTGACGCTCCGCCAGCTCGGGATCCTCTTCTTCCTCGCGGGCGTCGGGACGCGCGCCGGCGGGAGTTTCGTGCAGACGTTTCTCACGCAGGGGCCGATGCTGCTCCTTGTGGGTGCGGCCGTCACGGGCATTTCCGCGCTCATCATTGTTCTCATCGCACACCGCGTGTTCAAGTACGACATGATCTCGACCTTCGGCATCCTCTCGGGGGTCCACACGCAGCCGGCCGCTCTGGCCTTCGCCTGCACTCAAGCGGGAAGCGACGCGCCGAATGTCTCCTACGCGGCCGTCTATCCTGTAGCACTGATCGCGAAGATCATCCTCGCGCAGCTCCTGGTGGGGTTGTAGCCACAGTCTCAGCAAGCATGACATCGGAGAGGACCGCGGCATGAACGGGGATCAGGATCGCTTCGAAGATGAGGAGAGCCGCCCGAACGAGGAGTTCGCGCGGATGCTCGAGCAGTTCGAGAGCACACGGGCGTCGGGAACGCCGTCCGTGGGGAGCAAAGTGCGCGGGAGGATCGTGCAGATCGGCGAGACTACCTGCTTCGTGGACTTCGGAGGGCGGAGCGAGGGCGCGATGGAACTGGATGCGTTCCGCGACGCTGACGGAAACGTCACGCTCCAGATTGGGGATGTCCTCGATCTCTTCGTCGTTGATGACAAGGATGAGATCCTCCTCGCCCCGTCACTGCGCGCGGAGCCGTCGGCGGCTCTCTCGCAGATGCAGGACGCGCGGCGGGCCGGCATGCCCGTCACCGGACGCGTCACCGGGATGAACGCGGGCGGGCTCGAGGTGGACGTTGCCGGCCTCCGCGGCTTCTGTCCCGCCTCGCAGATCGAGGCCGCCTATTGCGCCGACCCGTCGGTGTTCGTCGGCCGCACGCTGGAGTTCCTCGTCACCGAGCTGGCGGACGGAGGCAAGCGATTCGTCGTCTCCCGCAAGGCGCTTCTCCGGCGGGAGGAGGAGGAGAAGCGCCGCCGCTTGCTCGCCGAGCTGAAGCCCGGACAGGAGATGGACGGCACGGTAGCCCGCATCGAGGCGTTCGGCGCCTTCGTGGATCTAGGCGGTGTTGACGGACTGGTCCACGTCTCCGAGATCTCGCACGCGCGCATTGACCACCCGCAAGATGTCCTGCACGCCGGCCAGCAGGTGCGTGTGAAAGTGCTCGACCTGAAGGAGGCGGTGGGCGGACGCACGAAGATCTCCCTCTCGATCAAGGCGGCTGAGCCCGATCCGTGGCACGAGGTCTCCGATACGTTCACGCCGGGACGTGTCGTCAGCGGAACGGTCGCGCGGCTCACGGATTTCGGCGCCTTCGTCACCTTGTCGCCGGGAATAGACGGGCTCGTTCATGTCTCGGAGATCGCGCTGCGTCCGGTCGCCCATCCCCGCGAGGCGCTGCAGGTGGGCGTGCAGGTAGGCGTGAAGATCCTCTCGGTCGAACCGGACCGGCGGCGCATCAGCCTCTCGATCCGGGACGTGCTCGCCGCCGAGGCGGGAGAGGGTGCGGGCGGAACGGGGGACGCGGGCGCGGCCTCCACCGGGGAGGCGAAGGTGCCGACGGCCGGAGATGTCGTTGACGCCTGGGTCGCTGGCATCAAGCCGTACGGCCTCTTCGTTGACCTTCCCGGCTACGGCCATCGCGCGCGCGCCCTCGTGCCCGCCGAGGAGACGGGGGAGCGGCGCGGCACCGATCTGACGAAGCGCTACCGCATCGGCGACCAGCTCCGCGTGGAAATCGTGGACGTCAATGCCGAAGGCAAGGTCCGTGCGAGCATGACGCGCGCGGCGGAGCGTTCGGCGGAGGAGCAGTTCCAGGCGTACAAGCTCTCCACCGAGCCGAAGAGGGCGCCGGAGACGGCCATGGGCGAGGCGTTGCGGCGGGCCATGGAGGATGCGGAGAAGAAGAAGGGAGCCTGAGTGCTGCGCGCTACTTCCTCCGCGCAGCGGCGAGGGCGTAGACGTCGAACCAGCGTTGTAACGACTCCGCCGTGGATTTGTACTGGTTCGATCCGGCCAGGAAGTCGACGAGCACTTCGCGCGCGCGGGCGATCTCGCGGAGCCGCGCGACGGATTGATGATGCTGCGGGTCGGCCAGCGTCAGGTCCATCAGTTCCAGGGCGCGCTCGAGCGCTCCCTGGGCGAGGCGCGGATTCACGGGCCGCCACCGCAGCGCCCGGCTGACCTCGCTCCCCACGTTGCCCAGCTGCTGGGCCAGGGTCAGCTCCCGCCACCTGCCATCCGCCATCTCGCGATGTTTCGGGCCGTTCACCGCCGCACCAAGCTTCGCACAAGGGTGGTGATGGCCTCGCGAGTGGAGGGGTCATCAACACTCCGCGAAGAATTGCCGAACGAGGGACGCAGGTTGACCATGGAATCGAATTCGATCCACGCGTCTTCCGGCAGATCCGGATACAGGTTGATGCCCCACAGGTCCTGCTGCCGGGAGCCGCCGGCGATCAGCTCCGCCTCCTGGTCGGAGTGCATTTCCGCATCAACGACCATGATCCCGCGGGCAAGATCGATGACTGCCTTCACGAGATCCCCGAAGCCGCGTTCGGCCATCAGCCGAAGTTCGTCGAGCGACAGCGGATTCTGCTCGGTTACGGTTGTCATGGCGCGGATCGTACCATAGCCCGGACCGTGGTGTGCGGGGGGGAGCGCACCATACAATGCCCTGTTCATCCGCCGCTCCCCGCCACCGCCGCGCTCGGCTATACTCCCCGGCTATGGACCGGAAACCGCGGGTGCTCGTCCTGACGACCGGGGGGACGATCACCATGATGCGCCACTCCGACGGAACCCTCGTCCCCTACCGCGAGACCGGCGTGCTGCTCTCGCGGATCCCGGAGCTTCGCCAGCTCGCGGAGATTGACCTTCTCCCCATCGCCAACATTGATTCGAGCAATCTCGAGCCTTCGCTCTGGCCCGATCTGGCCCGCGCCATCCACGAGCGGATGCCGGATTACGACGGCTTCGTCGTTGCCCACGGCACCGATACCATGAGCTATACGGCGGCCGCGCTGGCGCTCATGATCCAGGAGCTGCCGAAACCGATCGTCCTCACGGGCGCGCAGATTCCGCTGGATGACATCGGCACCGACGGCCACTGCAACATGATCAACTCCGTGCGCGTCGCCGCTTCCGATGTCGCCGAGGTCCTCGTCGTGTTCGGGACGCAAGTGATCTCGGGCCCGCGCGCGAAGAAGACATCCGTCTTCGACATGCAGGCGATCACGAGCATGAACGCTCGCCCGGTCGCCGAGATCGGACTCTCGATCAAGTGGAACGGCCATCCAAGAGCCCGGAGCCGGAAGAAGCCGCTCCTCCAGCCGTCCCTCGACCCGAACGTCGCCATGTGCTCGGTCTACCCGGGGTGCCGGCCCGAGGTGATCGAGCATCTCGCCGCCACGCACCACGGGATCGTGCTCGAGGGCTACGGCGCGGGTCACATCCCCTCGGCGGGAATGTCGCTCATCCCCGCGATCCACGCGGCCACAGCAAGGGGCGTTCCCATCGTCGTCTGCACGCAGTGCATCATCGGGTCCACGCAGATGGAGCTCTACCACGTGGGGCGCGCCGCTCTGGACGCCGGCGCCATCCCCGCGATGGACATGACGCCGGAGGCAGCGCTCGTCAAGCTCATGTGGATCCTCGGCCAGACGAAGGACCTGCGCAACGTCGAGTCAATGATGCAGAAGTCGTTCGTAGGGGAGATCCGGGGGATCTCGTGACCGACGCGGCGATCGAAGCGAGGGCTCGCGAGAAGTGGCGCGCCGCCGCGACGTCGGTCGTCGCCGCGGTCTTCCTTACGGCGATGAAGCTCATTGTCGGCCTGATGACCGGCAGTCTCGGCGTCCTCGCCGAAGCCGCGCACTCCGGGCTGGACCTCGTCGCGGCTTTGATCACGCTCTTCGCTGTGCGCGTGAGCGATCGGCCCGCGGACGAGTCGCACATGTATGGGCACGGCAAGATTGAGAACCTCAGCGCGCTCGTCGAGACCTTGCTGCTGCTCGTCACCTGCGGATGGATCATCCACGAGGGCGTGCAACGGCTCTTCTTCGAGTCCAAGAAGGTTGATCCGAGCCTCTGGGCGTTCCTGACGATGGGGATCTCCATCGTCGTGGATTTCTCGCGTTCGCGCATCCTCTACCGGGCGGCGAAGAAGTACAAGAGCCAGGCGCTGGAAGCCGATGCGCTTCACTTCAGCACCGACATCTGGAGCTCGGCCGTCGTCATCCTCGGCCTGGGGCTCGTCTGGTACGGCGGGGCCACCGGACAGGCGTCGGACTTCGTCCGGGCCGACGCGGTGGCCGCGCTCGTCGTCGCCTTGATCGTCATCCACGTGAGCGTGCGCCTCGGGCGCCGGACGATTGATGCGCTCCTAGACCGCGCGCCGCAAGGTGTCGCCGAG
>JAGVPR010000195.1 GCA_020052115.1 Candidatus Eiseniibacteriota bacterium | reverse complement strand
GGCCCGGCGCGCCGTCGAGATCGAGCCGAACGGCCCGTCCGCCGCCGCAAGCGCGGAGCTTCTTCGATCACTCGAATTGCAGGGAGGCCGGTGACCATGCACGAAGCAGCCACCGCAGGAGTCGGGCTGTGAGCGCCCGCTGGCGCGCTCCGGCGTGGATCCCCGCGCTCATCTTGGGCGCCGTGTTGCGCATTCTCCTCCATCCGGCCTTCGAAGCCCAGGGCAAGTCGTGGACGTGGCTGCCGATCCTCGACGGCCAGGAGTACTTGCGCCGCAGCGTGTCCGGATGGAAGGACATCTTCGCGCCCTCGTCGCCGCCTTTGGGATCGTTCCTCTATCCGGCGCTTCTCCGGACGCTCGGCGTCGAGGAGCGCGGCGATCTCTCGGTGCTCTTCGTCTTCCAGAACGTCTGCGGCCTCGTGAGCCTTCTGCTGCTCTTCGTTCTGATGCGCCGCTTCGCGCGCCCGTGGATCGCCGGGGCGCTGACCGCACTCTGGAGCCTCGTCCCCATCTTCGCCTACTGGGAGCACCAGGTTTCGGGCGCCGCGGTCGCCGTGCTGATGGCCCTGGCGCTGGCTCTCATCGTGACGTCGAAGAAGCCGAACCCGGTCGCCGCCGGCTTCGTCGCGGGCCTCGGCGCGATGCTGACCCCGGTGTGGACGTGGCCGCTTTTCCTGGCTCTCGCCGGCGCGACGCTCTGGACCGGCGGGAGGCGCCGCTGGCTCCAAGCGGCCGGCGTCGCCGCGACCTTTCTCGTCGTCTCTTCTCCGATGCTCGCCGCCGGGCTTCGCGCGCACATGCCTCCGGTGCTTTCGTGGGAATCGGGGATTGACGCCTACATCGGCCATGCCCCCGGCGCGAGCGGCACGTTCCGGCGCGACGCGCCGCTCCGATGGAGGGGCTACACGGAGTTCCTCGCGGAGTTGAACGACTCGGAAGGCCGGCAGATTGCGCCTGCGGAGGCGGGCCGCCTCTGGGGCGCGCGGGCGCGCGGCGAAGCGTTCTCGCATCCGGGACGCACCCTCTCGCTCGAGATGAAGAAGATCGCGCTCGCCTTCTCGCCTCACGAGTCGCCCCAGGTGCGAAGCCCTCGGTACGGGCTCGGCACGGTGTTCCCGGCGGCGGGCGCGCTGCTGCTTCTCGAGTGGTTGCTCGTGCCGGTGGGATTCGCAGGCCTCGTCATCGCGGCGCGCCGGCAGAAAGCCCTCGCGCTCCTAGCCGCGGCCCTGCTCGTGCCGCTCGTTCTCCGATACGTCTCATCGGCCGGCCGGCTTCCTTTGCTCGCCCTCCTCGCCGCGGGCGGAGCGATCTTCCTCGAGGGGCTCGTCACGCGGACCCGGCGCGAACGGCTCGCGGCCGTCGCCCTTGCGGCCGGCGCGCTCGTTCTCTTCGGATTCGCGGTGCGCCCGCCGGGGATCCACGATCCTTCCGAGGAGATGCGCGTCGCATCGGTCCTCTCGAACCAGTCGGGCAACCGTCCGCTGGCGATTGACCGGAGCCAGCAGGCCGTGCGGCTCGACCCGGAGAACATCGCGGCGCGGATCCACCTGGCCTCTCTCCTCTCGGCCGACGGCGTCTTCCCGGGGGCGGCCGAGCAGCTCCAGGCCGCGGTGAACGCCGATTCCACGTACGTGCCGGCGCTCGCGGGCCTCGCGGAGATGCGGCAGCGGCTCACCGATCACGCGTCCGCGGTTGGGCTCTATCGGAAGGTGATCGAGCAGCGGCCGAAGAATCCTGTGTACTGGAACGACCTGGGCGGGGCCTACCTGCAGCTGAGCCAGATGGATTCGGCGATGGTGTGCTTCTCGCGGGCGCTCGCGATCTTCCCGGGCTACGACACGGCCCGTCAGAACCTCGCAACCGTGCAGGGGGCGATAGCCGCCAACACGGCGCTCTTCGAGGCGGTCGTGCCGGTCGGGGCGAGCACGGAAGAGATGGCCGCCTTCGCGACGGCGCTTCGAGCGGTGAATGCCGGCTCCCCGGCGGTGGCGGAGCGGATTCTCGAGACGCTTCCGGACGCTGTCGCGGGCGATCTCCGCCGCCCCTACCTCGCGGGGATGATCGCGCTCCACGAGGGGGAAAACAGAGCGGCGGCCCAGAACCTCGAGCAATGCTATCGCGCGGTGCCGGGAAACGCGCTCATCGCGTTCCAGCTCGCGCAGGTGGAACGGCAGATCGGGCGGCTCGATCTGGCGATCGAGGTCCTCGAGGGCGCCATCCGCCTTCATCCGCAAGAGGCGACCCTCGTGCAGCTCCTGCAGCAGTACCGGGCGGAGACGCAGTAGCGCCTCGTCGCGCCCTGCCCCTAGTTTCCGTACTGCGACTTCACCCGGCCCCAGGTCGTCGGCTCGATCGGTTCCTCGCAGCAGAACCCCGTCTCAGGATTGCCGCCGGGTGAGCCGTCCCACGTGAGATACGCCGGAGCCCTCAGCTCGTCGAGGTTGCTGGAGGGATCGAGAACGCGGGCCGGATACAGCGGGTGCTCGCCGAGCCTCAGCGACATCGCGCCGTACCCGGCGTACGTTGACAGCCGAAACCACCCAACGAGGACGGTCATCCCGGACTCGGGCGTGGTCCAGATGACCGAGACTCCGGAACGCGACTCGGGCCAGTTGGCGGTCGGGGTCGCGAAGGAGCCGCAACTCGTCCAGCCCTTAATGACGACGCTCGTCGAGTTGTACTCGATGCCGAAGTCTACCCCGGTGATCGCGAGCGACACGCCGGAACAGCGCCCGATGTAGACCGCGGCGTAGTTGTCGGGGCCGGCGGGCACGTCAATGACGGCTGCGGAGCAGAGGTCAACGGGTTGGAGGCTCTCGCAGCTCGTCGTCTTCACCCAGACATCGGCCTTGCCCATGAGCGCGGCGCCCGCATTCGCACCGGCACGCGCGCTCGACGGCGCGATCGAAAACAGGATCATCACGAGAAGCACCGAACGCAGAGTCATCGCGCACCTCCTGTCGGAGGCCGGCTTTCGGAGCGGCGGGCCGGTCCGGCCCTTACCTCACATACGGCAGGCTCTTGATATTCTCCTCGACGTCCTTCGGAAGCGCCTCGGGCAGCTCGATCGTCCCTTCGAAGACGCGCTTCGGATGGCGCGAGAGGAAGTCCGGCTCGTAGACCGAATCGAGCACCTTGCCGTCGAGACCATCGGGGATCCCGATCCCCGCGGAGTAGAGCACCGTGGGCACGATGTCTATCAGCTTCGCTCCCTCGACCTCGCCCGCGCGCCGGATCCCGGGGCCTCTCACGATCAACATGCCGTTCATCCGGTGCCACCCCGAAAAGGTGAAGGTCGGAAGCCCGCACGGCGGATCGGTGTAGTCCTTCGTCTCGTCGCCTCGCGTGATCCAGTAGGTCGGGGCCGGATCCGCGATCAAGTCGGGCGCCTTCGTGAGATAGAGGCCCTGGTACTCCTCCTCAGCGCGGAAGACGCGCTGCACCGGATGCACGCCCGTCTCCGGGTCCACATAGGCCAGGAGCCGCTTCGCCACTTCCTCCCGCGCCGCACTGTACGCCGCGTCGTCGAGCACGCCGCCCGGCTCGCGGCCCTTTCGCGAGAAGTAGAGGCACGAGGCATCCACGTCGAGGGAGTAGGTCGTGAGAATGGGCTCCTCGCCGGCGTTCGCGGGGCGGCGCAGCAGGTTCTGGATGCGAAGCTCTCGATACACCGGCCCGAAGCCGTGATCCGAGAGAACGACGATCGTCGTGTTCTCATCCGCCAGCGAGACGAGCCGGCCGACATACTCGTCCGCGGCCTTCCAGAAGTCCTTGATGGCCGAGCCCCATTCCGCGCCGCCCTCGGGGGTGTAGTACGGATGTTCCGGGTCCATGAACTTCCAGAAATAGTGCTGCAGGCGGTCGGTGCCGGTGAAGACGACCCAGAAGAGATCCCAGTCCCGCTTCTTGAATAGCTCCTCGGCCACGCGGTCGCGCTCGCGCTCGGCCGCGAACACGTCGTCGCGGAACTCATTCTCGTGCCCCTTCGCGAGCGACATGTTCATCTCATCGAGGATGTACCCGCCGAGCTGCTGCTGGAGTTGGGGCGGATACGTGTATCCGTGCTTCGACAGGTACGGGAACCCCGAGATCATCTCGCCGACGAGCGGCTCCGGCGGTGCGGTCAGCGGGATGTTGATGATCACGGAGCGTCTCTTCTCCGCGCCGAAGTACGCCCACACGCCGGGCATCCGGCGGCTTCGCGAAGTCTCGGAGACCATGACGAGCTGGCCCGGGAGCCGGCGCTGGAAGTCGTAGATGCCGTGTTTGCCCGGGTTGCAGCCGGTGATCGCCGTCGTCCACGCGCCGGCCGACAGGCACGGCACGACGGACTCGAGCGCGCCGGAGACCCCTTCGGCCCTCAGGGCCGCGAGCTGCGGCAGCGTGCCGTCGTCGAGCCACGGCCCGATGAGGTCGAAGGTGCCGCCGTCGAGGCCGATGACGAGAACGCGCCCCGGCGCCTGCTTTCGCGCACAGCCGGGGAGGGCGAGAACGAAAGCGATGAGGAGCAAAGCCGTCCGGGTCACCGCGCGTCTTGCCATCATGATGTTCGGAGAAACCGTCCTTTCAGCGAGGGAGAAACGCTCGCGACCGGAGCACGGGCAGCGCTCGCGACGAACCGCACCGAGAGCCCCGACGTGAGCGTTTCGAGTCTCTCTTCGTTCAGTATACCGGAGCCGAGGAGAATGAAGAAGGCGGCGCGTGCGGCGCCGCCCTCCACGTCTTCCTCAGTACGCCGATCACTCGCGGAACTGGCTCTTGATGCTGCCCCAGGTGGAGGGTTTCACGGCAGCCTCGCAAGGGTTGTTTCCGGGTGTGCCATCCAACGAGCCGAGCGCCGGGTAGGCCACGCTGTCGAGGTTGCTCGAACCATCCAGCACACGACATTCATCGAAAGCCGGGTGCGACCCCAGCTGCATGATCATCGGGCCATAGCCGGTGTAGCTCGTTATCTTGAACCAGCCGACGAGGACCGGCCCGGGTGACTGGACGTTCACCCAGACGACGGAGTCGCCCGAGTTGTTGCCCGGCCAGTTGGCTGTCGGAACCTCCAGGTCGCCGCACATGTTCCAGGCGGTGACGACGATCGCCGTCGTGTACTGGATGCCGAAGTCAATGCCCGTGACGGATAAGGGATAGTCGCGCCACCGGCCCACGTAGACGGCGAAGTAGTTGTTCGCGCCGACGGGGGTCTGCGCGACCGGGATGACGTCCCTGCAACCAGCCCGCTGGAGCGTCGCGCATGACGTCGTCTCGGAGGTCGCGCCGGCGCCGATCATGATCGCCGCGCCCACGTTCGCCCCCGCGAGCGCCACGGACGGACCGAGAACTGCCAGGACCGTGAGCAGAACGAGAGAGCGTCTCATGAGGTCCCCCCCCTTCATCACGTCCGATCGTACTCGAATAACTATTCGAGTATGTCTTGATGACCCTGCCGGCGCACGGCCTTCACCGCCTGCCCGCACATCGCGCACTACCGAAAACAAAGGGCGGTGCCTTCCGGCACCGCCCCTTGAATCATCTTCTGTGAATCCTAGTCGCGATACTGGCTCTTGATCGCACCCCACGTGGTCGTCTGGACGCTCGTCGGCACGCAGTTGGGATTCGAGCCCACGGCGCCGTCCAGCGTTCCCGTCGCAGGATACTTGAGATCATCGAGGTTGCTCCCGCCATCCAGCACGCGGCAGGCGGCGAAGGTGGGGTGCTGCCCGAGCTGCATGCTCATCGCACCGTAGCCCGCGTAGGTCGTCACCCTGAACCAGCCGGCGAGGACGACGTTGCCAATCTCCGGTTCCGTCCACACCATCGAGTTCCCCGAGCCGCTCGCCGGCCAAAGCGGCTCAGTCGTCGCCACTTCGAGATCGCCGCACTTATTCCACGCCACGCTCCCTATAGCGGCCGTGTACTCGATCCCGAAGTCAATACCGGTGACCTCCATCGCGGCCGGCGGGTTCGCCTCGCGGCCGATATAGACGGCGAAGTAGTTGTTCGCGCCGATCGTGGTGTTGGCCGTCGGGACGACCTCTGCGCAGGTCGTCTTCGCCAGCGTCGTGCAGTCCGTCGTCTTCGTCCATGCGCCCGCCCCGATCAGGATCGCGGCTCCCTCATTGGCGCCGGCGAACGCGGCAGCGGGCACGAGCACCGCCAGCAGAACGAACAGGGCAATGTAGCGACTCATTCGATCGTACCTCCTTCGTTGCTCGAGATCGTCGAGTGTGGCGCTGCCGGCCCCTCGCGGAAGTGAGGGACGCTCACTCGGCGGCCTCCGCCGCTTATGAGAGACGCCCGCCGGTCTTCGCCGGCATGGAGCCGGCAGGCGTTGACAACCAAGCGGTCACGATTCGCCCCACGCCTTTCACCAGACGCCAACGCGTGGCAGCACCGCGAAGAGTAGCACCGATCCGAAGAAGCGACAAGCGGGAATAGCGGGCGGTAGCCGGGGATTTGCGGGGGGGGCGGCCGCCGCCCCGAGGCCTCGGCCGTTAAAGGAGAAGGGCGACGCCTTCCGGCGCCGCCCCAACCCCGATACAGTGCAGCAGAACTAGTTCTGGTACATGTTCTTGATGTTGCCCCACGTGGTCTGCTTGACGGCAACGTAATCGCACCTCGGGTTTCCACCCGGAGTGCCATCCCACGAGCCGCAAGCCGGGTACACAAGGGGGTCCAGGTTGCCGGATCCATCCAGCACCTGGCAAACGCCGAACACCGGGTGGGCGCCGGCGCAGAACGTCATCGGACCGTAACCGGCATAGGTCGTGATCCTGAACCAGCCGGCGAGGATGACGTTTCCGTTCTGGGCAGCAACCCACACCATGGAGTTCCCCGAGCCGCTCAGCGGCCAAGCCGGGGCAGCGGTCGGGACTTCCAGGTCGCCGCACTTGTTCCAAGAGGCGACCGCGACGGCGTTGCTGTACTGGATACCGAAGTCAATACCGGTGACGACTAGCGGAGCGGGCTCGCGGCCGATATACACGCCCACGTAGTTGCCCGTACCGACCGGCGTCGTGTAAACCGGAACGACGTCAAGGCAGGTCGTCTTGACCAAGGTGACGCAAGTCGTCGTCTTGGCCCAAGCACCCGTGCCGACGAGAATCGCCGCACCCACGTTGGCGCCGGCAAAGGCGGCAACAGGGGCGAGGACTGCAATCAACGTAAGCAGCGCTGCGTAACGCTTCATTGTGTCGAACCTCCTCAGTAGCTCAAGTTCGTCGAGCAAGACGCGATGCACTGAGCAACTCACCGACTGCCAGGTCTTGTGCACTAGACCCAGCGGAGGTCTCCCGATGAGCCTCTCGATGGCGGAACCGTTCGGATTCTCCTGTCGGATCCTCCACGGCCCCGTACTGATTCTTGCCTCAGGAACCTGACCATTCCTCGCTCATCCGGCTATGCCCGGGGGGAGTCTCCGGGCCCTCCCCAGAGAGGAGGCGCTCAACGGGCGGCATTGCCACCCTTCCTAACGCCCGCCGGCTCCGTTCGGCGCGTCGCCGGCACGCGGTGAATCCGGAATCAGACTCTCTCGACTACCACTTCGGCCCAGTGTGCGTGCAGTTCGGGTTGCGCGCATGGTGCTGGCCATAGAGCTGAAGGTCGGCGAGGTTCACCAGGCCGTCAGCGTTGTAGTCATGGCATGTGCTGTAGTTCGGCGCGCCACCGATGTGGGCAACACCGTACTTCTGGAGATCGGCCAAGTTCACGGCTCCGTCGCAAACCGCGCCGCCGGCGCCCGTGTTGTCCATCGAGGCGATGGAGTTGTACGCACGGAGCTGGATGGCGAGGGCCGGATCGGTGGTGCCCGGAGCGCCGGCTCTAATGACCACGACGCCCGCGGCGTCAACGCAACCGCCCGCGCTGATCTGGAACTCGACGAAACCGGCAGCGTCCGTGTTCGCGTGGAACTCACGACGGCCGTCACCGAGGACCGACGTCGTCTGGTTCTGCGTGTCGCACCAGCAGATCGTGTCCGTCGAAGCCTTCGTGAAGATGACCCACACCCGAGCGTTGTTGATGAGCGTTCCGGCAGCGTCCTTCACCGTGATATCCAGCTCGCAACGATTCTGCGGGGACGGGCCGTTCACCGGGACGTTCACGATACGCGTCGGCTCGGTGATGGTATTCGTAGCATTGAACTGCAACTTCACCTGCGAGTTCACCGGGTCAGGGACGTTCGCGAAGGCCACCGTGCCCAGCAGGAGTCCCATCCCGACGAGAAGGAGAGACACACGAGCAAAACGTGCCATTGTTGCACCTCCTGATCTTTTGCCTGGCGTTACTCGATAGTCGGGTTCAGCCCTCGTAGGATGCTTTGAGTGGACTCGGGCCTCCTTTCGCTCGGCATGGGCTATCGCGGATTCCCAGAGAAGCTACGCAATGTCCGTCAAATCATCGCAATGGCTATTATACCACAGGACTTACCGGAGTGTCAACCTTTCAGCCACCCCTCGGTGCCTTCCTGCTGCTGCCGCGGTCCCATGGCGGAGGGTCCGCTTCGCCGACATCAGGGGACTGCCGATCCGTAGCAACAAGAGAGTACCACTTCTCTTGTGGTCCAGTCAAGCAACGATCACGTAATCTACTGGATCCGTCCTCGATCGGAGATCACGGTCGCTCGACTGTACCCGACCCTCCTTGAGAAATCATCGTCTCCCCGATCCGCTTCTGTAGCCGGAGTTTGGCCCCGGGCTCGGACAGTAATCGTCCATAACGCGCGGCCGGAGGCCGCGTCTCCGGGGGGGAGGTGGTGGGCGAAACAGGATTTGAACCTGTGACCCCTTGCGTGTAAGGCAAGTGCTCTGAACCAGCTGAGCTATTCGCCCGGCCTCGCCGCTCTCGCTTCGGGCGCGGACCTTCGTCGCGGCCGATAGAGGATCGCCCACGGGACCAGCACCGCATATCCCACGACGAGATCGCACAGGCGGAGTTGCCGCGTCTCGAGGACCCCGAGCTTCGTGCGCGCGCTCTCGAAGCGGTGCGGGCAGCAGGGTTCGACAAAGTCGAGAT
>JAGVPR010000149.1 GCA_020052115.1 Candidatus Eiseniibacteriota bacterium | reverse complement strand
GTGGCTCGACGCGGAGCCGGCGGGCCAGTTCGCGCGGACGCGCGACGCGGCGCTCGCATGCACGAAATGCGGACTGTGGAAGACGCGCACGCACGTCGTTTTCGGGACCGGTTCGGGGCGGACCGGCGTCATGTTCATCGGCGAGGCCCCCGGCCGAGACGAGGACCTCACGGGGGAGCCGTTCGTCGGCCGGGCCGGGCAGCTCCTGACGAAGGTCTTGGCGGCGCTCGCGTGGTCGCGCGAGGATGTCTACATCGCAAACGTCCTCAAGTGCAGGCCGCCGGAGAACCGTGATCCTCAGCCGGAGGAGGTGGCGACCTGTTCGCCCTACCTGCTGCGCCAGATCAGCCTTCTCCAGCCGAAGATCCTCTGCGCGCTCGGCAACTATGCGGCGCAGCTCCTGCTGAATTCGAGGAGCTCGATGGCGCGCCTGCGCGGGCGCGTGCTGGACTTCCAGGGCACGCCTCTCGTCGCGACCTATCATCCGGCCGCGATCCTGAGGAACCCGAATCTGAAGAAGCCGCTCTGGGAGGATATGCAGCTCTTGAAGCGGACGTACGATTCGCTGATGCGAGGCGATTAGAGGTCTTCGTTCATAGCGGCATCCCCGGCGGTCCCGGACGAGGTCTACGTCATGACGGCAACGGCCCCTGACGCTCACGAAGGAGGGCGGCTTCCGCCGCAGTCTCTCGAGGCCGAGCGCTCCGTCCTCGGCGCGATGCTGCTCGAGCGCGAGGCGATCGCGCGTGCGATCGAGGTCCTCGAAGAGAGCAGCTTCTATCGAGATGCCCACCGCAAGATCTTCCGGGCGATCCTCCAGCTCTTCGAGCGCAACGAAGCGGCGGACCTCATCACGTTGTCCGAGGAGCTGAAGCGCACGGGGCAGCTGGAATCGGTCGGCGGCATCCCTTATCTGACGACGCTCTTCGAGTACGTCGCGACCTCCGCGAACATTGATTACCACAGCAAGATCGTCCTCGAGAAGTCGATCCTCAGGAAGCTCATCGAGGTCTCGGCGCAGATCGCAGGCCAGGCGTACAGCGCCCGCGGCGACGCGAGCGAGTTGATTGACCTGGCCGAGCAGGAGATCTTCGCGATCCAGGACCCTCGCCTGAGGCGCGGGTTCGTGCCGCTGAAGAACCTGGTCGCGGATTCGGTGGAATTGATCCAGGAACTCCAGGACAGCAAGCGCCACGTTACCGGCATCCCGTCGGGGTTCCGCGATCTGGACGAGCTGACCGCGGGCTTCCAGAAGTCGGATCTGATCATCGTCGCGGGCCGGCCCTCAATGGGCAAGACGAGCTTCGTTCTGAACATCGCTGATTTCGTCGCCACCAAGCGCAAGGACAATCCTGACCCGAAGCCCGTCGCGATCTTCAGTCTCGAGATGTCGAAGGAGCAGCTCGTCCAGCGTCTGCTATGTTCGAAGGCCAAGATCCCTGGACACAAGGTGCGCCGCGGTTACATGAGCCAGGGCGAATGGCCATCCCTGGTGGCGGCTGCGGACATGCTCTATCAGGCGCCCATCTACATAGACGACACGCCGTCTCTGGGTGTGCTCGAAATGCGCGCGAAGGCGCGACGCCTGAAGGCGGAAGTGCCGCTGGGGTTGATCATCGTGGACTACGTCCAGCTGATCCACGGCGCTCCCGGGGTCGAGAACCGACAGCAGGAGATCTCGCAGATTTCGCGCGGCCTCAAGGCCCTGGCGAAGGAGCTCCAGGTGCCCGTCATCGCGCTCTCGCAGCTTTCGCGCGCCGTGGAGACCCGGGGCGGCGACAAGCGGCCGGTGCTTTCGGATCTGCGGGAGAGCGGAGCCCTGGAGCAGGACGCGGACGTCGTCATCTTCATCTTCCGTGAAGCGATGTACGAGCGGACTTCGGAGAACGAGAACATCGCCGAGATCCTCGTGCGGAAGCAGCGCAACGGACCCACGGGCGAGATCAAGCTTCAGTTCTCCTCGGAGTTGACCCTCTTCCAGGACCTGACGCGATACCATATCGGCGAAGAGGCCATGAGAGCCCCCGAGCCTTTCGAGGAGACCTTCTAGCCCCGAAGTGAAGCCGAAGGAGATGGATGGAATCGCCCGAGGCCCAGGTTCAGCGTCCCGCGACCGACGAGTTCCTCGATCCGGTGATGTCGCTCGGCGAGCGCGTGCTGGGTACGCTCGAGGAGATCGGGCGCTTCTTCATGCTCTTGTGGGAGACGATTCTCCAGTTCCCCGCCGGCATCAGGAGCGCGCCGCGGCTCGTTGATCAGATGTACCAGATCGGGATCGGATCGTTGCCGCTCGTCATTCTCACGTCGCTCTTCGTGGGCGCGGTCGCCTCGGTTCAGGCGGCCTACCAGTTCCAGAACTTCGTGCCGATGCGCTACCTGGGTACTGTGATCACGCGCTCCGTCGTCATCGAGCTGGGCCCCGTGCTCACCGCGCTCGTTGTCGGCGGCCGCGTCGGCGCGTCCATTTCGGCGGAACTCGGAACCATGAAGGTGACCGAGCAGATAGATGCGCTCGAGACCCTCGCCATCAACCCGGTGCGCTTTCTCATCGTGCCCCGCGTGGCGGCGGCGATACTCATGCTCCCGATGCTCACCGTCTTCTCGGACATCGTCGCCGTCTTCGGCGGCTGGATGATCGCGCGCTTGAGCCTCGATGTGAGCACGTCCGTCTTCGTCGAGGGTGTGCGGCTCTTCTTCCGCGCCAGGGACGTTTTCGGCGGGCTCGTGAAGGCGTTCGTCTTTGGCGCTATCATCTCGTTGGCCGGTTGCTATTACGGCATGAAGACCGAAGGCGGCGCCGAGGGGGTCGGACTCGCCACAACGAAGGCGGTCGTGGCTAGCAGCGTGACGATCCTCGTGGCCGACTACTTCTTGGCCGAGCTCATTCTCCGCGTGATCTTCGGAGCGGCAGAATAGCGGAGCCGGTGGTCCTCCATGGGGGCGGCGTTCCGGGGACCGCCAAGGCCGCGGGTGGATTTCGAGCGTCCTGAAAGCGCACTGAATGATCGAAATACGTGACGTCCATAAGAAGCTGGGGTCGCTCGAGGTCCTGCAAGGCATTGACCTCACCATCCAGAGCGGCGAGTCCATCGTGATCATCGGGCGGAGCGGCAGCGGCAAGAGCGTGCTGCTCAAGCACATCATCGGTTTGATGCTCCCGGATTCGGGCGAGATCCTCGTTGATGGTGTGGAGATCACGCATCTGAGCCATGATGAGCGGCGCCAGGTGCGGCGCCGGTTCGGCATGCTCTTTCAGGGCGCGGCCCTCTTCGATTCGATGACGGTCGAGGAGAACGTCGGGCTCGGGCTGCGCGAGCACACGCGCATGTCGCCCGAGGAGGTCCTGGCGAAGGTGCGGGCCTGTCTCGACATGGTGGGCCTCTCCGGCGTGGAGAAGATGAGGCCGTCGAGCCTGTCGGGCGGGATGAAGAAGAGGGCGGCGCTAGCGAGGGCCATCGCCGTGGAACCGGAGTACGTCCTGTACGATGAGCCGACGACCGGACTCGATCCGATCACGGCCGATGCCATCAATGAGCTGATCCGGGGGTTGCAGCAGCAACTGCGCGTGACATCCATCGTCGTGACACATGACATGGCGAGCGCCTTCAAGGTGGGAGACCGAATCGCGATGCTGCATGATGGGAAGGTCATCTTCCAGGGGACCCCGGAGGAGACTCGGCGGGCCGATGATCCCGAGGTCAAGCGGTTCATTCTCGGCGAGGCGACCGAAGCGCCCTTCCCTCCGAGGCACATGGAGATCGCGGCGCGGCGCCGTACCGGCGTTTGGAGGTGGCTGGGACGATGAGCGATAGACGAAGAACGGCACTAAGGGTCGGTGTGGCGGTGCTCGTTTCCGTGGTCGGCCTGATCGTCTCGCTGGCATGGGTGAAGCAGTGGAGCGCATCCCGCGGCACCTACGAGGTGCAGGCGAGCTTCAAGGATGTCGGCGGGTTGGGCGTGGGGGATCCTGTCTCCGTGAGGGGCGTGGACAAGGGCAGCGTCAGGCGCGTTGAGCTGAAGCCGTCCGGCGAGGTGGAGGTCGTCCTTCGGCTGGACGAGGATGCAATCCTCCACGACGACGCGGTGGCCGTCATCCGCAGCGTCGGGCTCATGGGAGAGCGCTGCATCGCCGTTGAGCCGGGGCTCTCGGGTAAGAAAGTGGTCCACGGCGGCCGCATCCGCGGCATGCTGGAGCCCGGGATGAGCGAGTTCATGGCGCAGGCCAGCGGCGCGCTCGAGGACGTCCGCACGGCGGCGGCGCGGATCAACGAGATCCTGGCCAGCGGGATGATCGAGCACGTCGTGAGCAGCATTGACCAGACGGCCGGCGAGATGAACTCGATCGCACAGGAAAACCGCGATGACCTGCGGCAGGCGATCACGAGCTTCCGCTCCAGCGCCGACCGGCTGAAGCGTCTCGTGGACGTCCACTCCGCGGGTGTTGACACCACGCTGGCGCTCGCGCAGAACACCGCTCAGCAGGCCGAGCAGCTCGCGTCGCGCCTGGAGCGGATCACGGCGCGCATCGAGAGCGGCGACGGCACGCTGGGCAAGCTCATGGCCGACGAGACGCTCTACGACGATCTGCGCCGGACGGTGGCGTCCGCCGACAGCCTCGTGAAGGACATCAAGGCGCACCCGCGCCGCTACCTCAAGTTCAGCGTTTTCTGATGCGCGTCGCCGCCATCGTCGTGGCCGCCGGATCCGGGGAGAGGCTCGGTCTGAGCCGGCCGAAGGCGCTGGTCTCGATCGCCGGAAAGCCGATCCTCACGCATGCCGTCGAGGCGCTCGCTGCCTCGGGGGCGGCGGGCCTCTTGGTCGTCGTCCATCCACCCGGTCTCGAAGCCGAGTGCCGG
>JAGVPR010000297.1 GCA_020052115.1 Candidatus Eiseniibacteriota bacterium | reverse complement strand
GTCGCGCTCGGGCGGAGACTCGCCGCGGCCGCTTCGCGCGCCGGTCGGCTCCGAGAGCTGATCGTCATCGCGATGCTCGCGGCACTCTACGAAGTCGTGCTCTTCGCGGCTGGACTGCCGGCGGGCCTTGGCTTCTACCTCTCCGACCGAAACGCCGGTCTCGTCCATCAGGGAATCGGCGGGTGGCTCAGCGACAGGGCCCTCGCGCTCACCCTCGACTTCGCGACGGCCGTCGTGCTGGGGCTCGTGATCCTCTTTCTCGTTCGCCGCGTAAGACGGTGGTGGATCCCGGCCGCCGCGGCCGTCTCGGTGTTCTTCATCGCGGGGATGTTCGCCTGGCCCTTCGTCGTCGAGCCGATGTTCAACCGGTTCACGCCGCTCCCCGAGGGTGAAGTGCGACGCGAGGCCACATCGCTCATCGAGCGCGCGGGGCTTCGCGCCGGGACGATGCTCGTGATGGATGCGAGCCGGCGCGAATCACGCTCCAACGCCTACGTGAGCGGCCTCGCCACGACGCAGCGCGTGGTCCTCTACGACACGCTGCTCGAGGACTTTCCGCCGCGCGAGGTGGCCGCCGTGCTCGCACACGAGATCGGGCACCGCGCCCATCGCGACCTGCTCCGCGGCACGCTCTTCACGCTCCCGGCGATCTTCGCGGGCTTCGGCGCCGCCGCGTGGTTCTTGCGGCGGTCCGGCCATGCCCGCGGGCGCGAGACCGGGCCCCAGTTTCTGCCGGCGCTCTTCTTCGTGCTCTTCCTCCTGACGACCCTCTCGGCTCCCGTGGCCAACGCGGTTTCCCGCTGGATGGAAGCGGATGCCGACACGTACTCGCTGGAACTGGTCTCCGACCCCCGAGCGGTGCTCGATGCGGAGCTTCGCCTGGCGCGCACGAACCTGAGCGATCCGGCGCCGCCGGAATGGGCGCGCCTCATCTTCTTCGATCACCCGAGCCTCTCCGAGAGGGTGGCGGCCGCGGAGGCGCGCGTCAACGACGCGCCCCGCGGAAAGGAGAACGTGCGGTGACGAGGGACGCACGCGAGGGCGCTGCCAAGAAAGTCCTTTTCATCAGCTACTTCTTCCCGCCGGTCGGCGGCGGGGGGGTTCAGCGTTCCGTCAAGTTCGTGAAGTACCTGCCCGCGTTCGGCTGGGCGCCGATCGTGCTCACTTCGAGGCAGGCGTACGACTTCGACCACGACGACACGCTCCTCGCGGAGATCCCGCCGGAGACGCAGGTGCACCGCACCACCTCCGTGGAGCCGATGCGCGCCGTGCGCCGTGTCGTGAAGCGCCGCTGGGAACGCGCGCTCGCAGGCGCGGACGGCGGAGCGGCGGGCGCGCGGGGATCGCTCAAGCCGCGGCTCCTCGTCGCCCTCAAGAACGCGCTCTTCGTCCCCGACAACGAGATCCCGTGGCTGCCGTTCGCGGTCGGTCGCGGGTGCGGGATCATCGCGCGCGAACGGCCGGATGCGATCTACTCGACCGCCTCGCCGTACACCGATCACCTGGTCGCGCTCCAACTCGCGCGCCGCTCGGGTTTGCCGTGGATCGCGGATTTCCGTGACTTCTGGGTGGATCGCGCGAGCTTTCCGCCAATCCGCTGGCGCCGGGCGATCGAGCGCAAGCTGGAGCTCCAGGTCCTTCGCGAGGCCTCGCATGTCGTCACGGTTTCTCCGCTCATCACCGAGACCTTTCGCGGGCGAGTGCCCGCCCAGGGCTATACGACGATTCCGAACGGCTACGACGAAGCGGATTTCGCCGGCGCGCCGGATGCGGGACCGGAGCCGGGGATCTTCCGACTGACCTACACCGGGATCCTCAACAAGGAGCGCGATGCGACGCCGGTCTTCGAGGCGCTCGCGCGGCTCCTCGCTGCGAGAGCGGACCTTCGCGAACGGCTGAGGCTCCGTCTAGTCGGCAGACTCGACGATCCCGGCGACTTCACGAACATCAACGCGCTCGCCGCGCACGGTCTCGAAGCGCTTGCCGAGCGATCGCCGTACCTGCCGCATGCAAGAGTGATCCGCGAGATGCGCCGCGCGGACGTTCTGCTGCTCCTAATCGGCAGGTACCCGCGGTGCGAAGCCGACATCACCGGCAAGCTGTTCGAGTACCTCAGGGCGCGGCGTCCCATCCTCGCCGTCGTGCCGCCGGGCGGCGCGGCTGCACGGATCGTGGAGGGCACGCGCTCCGGGGTGGTGGCGGCGCCCGACGACCCGGCCGCGATCGCGCGCGGGATCGAGCAACTCTTCGATGCGTGGAACGCGGGGAATCTCGACGCCGGATTCCGCTGGGAGGGGATCGAAGCGTACGAGCGGAGACGGCTGACGGGGGAGCTCGCCGGCGTGCTCGATCGCGTCGTGACCGCTCCCCGCCGCTAGCGCCCCGGCCGGCGAAGCGGCGTCCGCTCGTCTGCGATCCGCCGGTAGAGCGCGAGGAAACTCGCCGCCAGGATCCCGGGATCGTAGTTCGCCTTGACGAAGGCATGACCCTCGAGATTCGAACGCCCGCTGGCGCGAAGCTCCGCGAGAGCCCGTACGCACTCCTCGACGTTCGTGACCCGCCGGCAGTGCGGCAGGTCCTGATTCCACAGGACGTGCCGGCCGTACGCCAGCGACTCCAGCACCAGCTTGGCCAGCGCGTCGTGCACCGTGATCCTCAGATAGGCTGACACCTGGAGCATGAGCGGCCTGATATCGGTGACGAATCCGTGCGCCGTGACGTTCGGGAGCTTCTCGGGCAGCGAAGCGCTCGCAGCGATGTGAAACTCGATATCGGGCAGCCGGCGCGCGACCTCGAGAACGAGATCGCCGTGATAGAAGTCCCAGCGGTCCGAGGGTAGGTACGAGAGGACCGCGAAACGCTCGGGCAGCGGCGGCGGCTCGGGGGGGATGGAGAGGCGGCTGATGAGCGGCAGAACCGCGGCGGAGACGCCGAGGCTTGCCAGCTCGATGCGGAGGTTCTCGGAATCCGCCAGGTGTGTTGCGCTCACGCCGGAAATGAGCCGCTTCTTGAGCCACCTCTTGAGCGGGCGATCGTGGAGGAACCGGTAGACGTCCGTGCCGATCCAATGATTGACCAGAGGCCGCCCCGCGCGCCCCGCTTCACGCAGGACCGGGAGCGGCATCGAGATCAGGTGGAGCAGATCGAACGGCCCGAGCGCGGCTCCCCGATCGAGAGTCGGGCGGCACACAATCTCGATCTCCCCCGGGTGGCGCGTCTCCATCTGCTCGCGCAGCGCGTCGGCGTGCAAGCCGCCGCCGACGGCGAGCACGCGAAGCGTCTCAGAGGCGGCCCGCACGCCGGAGCCCTCCCACGTAGACATCCCGGACCTGGGCGATCATCGTCTCTATCCGGTGGTGCCGGAGAAACGACGCGCGCGCGGCCGCAGCCAGGCGTGCGCCGAGATCCGGAGAGCGAATCATCTGATCGAGCGCCTCGGCGAGGGCGACAGCATCTCCGGGCTCGACGAGGAGAGCGGACACTCGGTCCTCGACAAGATCCACGATCCCTCCGATGCGGCTCGCGACGATGGGGCGCTCCGCCGCCATCGCCTCGAGCAGGGAGAGCGACATCCCTTCCCACAGCGAAGGGAGAACGACGACGTCCATGGCATTCAAGAGTGCAGGCCCATCCGGCACGAATCCCAGGAAACGCACGCGCTCCGTCAACCCGAGCCGTTCGACGAGACGCCTGTATTCGGCCTCCAGCGGACCGCCTCCCACCAGAACGAGCCGCGCGTGGGAATGGAGCGACGAGATCGAGCCGAATGCCTCGAAGAGAACCGGGTGCGCCTTCACCGGGTCCATCCGGGCGATGCAGCCGATCACGAAGCTCCCCTCGGGAACGCCGAACGCTTCCGCCGCAGACGAGGCTCGCGCCGCATCCGGCGCCGGAACCGCGTTCGGGATGAGAAGGGCGCCATCTTCGGGCGAGAGCCGGTGCTTTCGGCACGAGGCGAGATCGGAAGCGCTGACGTAGATCGTCCTGTAGGTGAAGCGCCCGAGGAAGCGCTCGAGAGCGATCCCGGCGGCGCGGGCGAGAGGATTCCGATCGTGCAGATAGTGAATCCCGTGGAGCGTGTGGACGATCACCGGCACGCCGGCAAAGCGGGCGGCGAGCCGCCCCCAGAGACCGGCGATCCCGCCGTGCGTGTGGACGACGCCGACGCGGCGCGTCTTCAGGAGGCGATGGAGCCGCACGAGACTGAGCGGCGACGGCACGCGCCGAAGAAGGATGTCATGCGCGCCGGCGGCCCCGGCCTCGAAGGATCTCCACATGAGGCCCCCGGCGCCGCAGGCGATCCGGATCTCGACGTGGGGATCGCCCGAGAGCCCCTGCGTCAGCCAGAGTACGGTCTTCTGCCCTCCACCGAGCGTCGAGCGGTCAATGATCTCGACAACGGGGACGCGCGCGGCATTGCGTTCCGTCACGGGCGATGGGATGGCACGTTCCTTCACGTCGTGTCGCTCCGCCTCATCGAGGCGTCGTGAAGTAATCGTTCGTCAGCCGCGCGGCCGACTTCACCGCGTAGCCGTACGGCTTCGCATAGCGATACCTGAGCGTCGCCGCGGATGACGCCAACGTCGCGGCGACGGCCAGCGCGGCCAGACCATATCGGAGACGGGGCCGGCGGGCGAGACCCTTCCACATCTCCCACGAAATGTCTCCAACGGCCGCGCACTCGAACGGCAGGTACCAGAATTGACCGTAGCCATGGATCGTGATCTGCCTGAGGAAGGCCAAGCTCCAGAGCGCGCACCCGAACGAACCGGCGAGAAGGAAGCGTCTTTCCGGCGTGAGCCGGCCCGCGCGCATTTCCCGGAGGCGCCGAATGAGCCAGACGATGAACAGGAGGAACGGCACGTTGGCGAAGTACATCCTGTGGAAATCCGCCGCCTTCCCGACCATCCTCGCGATCCGAGAGAGAGAGGCGCCGAGGATGGACCAGTGATCGCCCGCCGAGAGCAGACCGGACGGGACGCCTGAGGAGACCCACACGAGGTGCAGGATCACGGCGCCGCCGGCGACGATGCCCGTCGCCGCGAGAGCGATCGCTTCACGCGCCCTGAGCCGGTCCCGCGAGCGCCGCGCCTCGAGC
>JAGVPR010000285.1 GCA_020052115.1 Candidatus Eiseniibacteriota bacterium | reverse complement strand
GCCGGCCGAGCCCGCCCGCGCGGCGCGGCGGACGCTCCTCGCGGTGCTGGAGACCTCGCTGCACCTGCTCCATCCGCTGATGCCCTTCGTCACCGAGGAGGTCTGGTCGCATCTGAGGGGCGAGCGCCCGCTCCTGATCGTCTCCCCGTGGCCGGCGCCACGACCCGAGTCGCGCGATGAGACGGCCGAGCGCGAGATCGGCGATCTTCAGGAGATCGTCGTCATCCTGAGGAACATCCGCGCGGAGATGGGGCTGCCGCCTTCGCAGCGCGGTCGCGCGCTCCTTCGCACGTCCGATCCGTCCCGATTCGAGGCGGGCCGGTCGGCGATCGAGTTCCTGGCGCGCGTCTCCGTGGCCGAGATCTCCCCCGAGGTCGTCAAGCCCCGGTCCGCCGGAACGGGAATCGCGGCGGGGGTCGAGGTGTACATTGATCTCGAGGGCCTGATAGACGTGGAGGCCGAGAAACGGCGACTCTCGAAGGAGATCGAGCGCCTCGGCAAGCTCGTCGAGTCTTCCCGCGGCCGTCTCGGCGACGAGGCGTTTCTCGCCAAGGCGCGGGAGGATGTCGTGGCGCGTGAGCGGGCGCGCCTGTCCGAGATGGAGGAGACCCGCGGCAAGCTCGAGCGCCACCTCGTCGCGCTCCAGGGCTAGAGAGGGCGCCGCCCCGGCGGCGCCGGGAGGTGTCCCACGATGATCGTTCACCGATTCCTTGCCGGTCCGGCGACGGCGCTCGTCGTCGCCGCTTCGCTTCTCCCCGGCCTCGTTTCCGCGCAGGAAGCGGGACGTGATCGCGCCCGGGACGTGAGCCTCACGGTCTACAACAACGATCTCGGCCTCGTTCGCGAGGTCCGCCCCCTTCGCCTGGAGAAGGGACGCGCCGACGTGCGGATCACCGACGTCGCGGCGCGAATCGACCCAACCTCGGTCCACTTCCTCTCGCTCACCGATCCGGCGGGCACGTCCGTTCTCGAGCAGAACTACCAGTTCGATCTCGTGAGCGCCGAGCGCATCCTCGAGCGTTACGTTGATCAGCGGATCACGACTGTCACGAAAGACGGCCGTGAGGTTGCAGGCACGCTCCTCTCCTACGACGGCGGCTCGCTCGTCCTGCGCGGCGAGGAGGGTGTGCAGATCCTCTCGCGCGCCGAGGTGCGCGACATCCGGTTCCCCGAGCTTCCTGGCGGGCTCATCACGCGGCCCACGCTGCTCTGGCTCCTGGAGGCGGAGAGGGGAGGGGATCATCGGATAGAGCTGTCGTATCTGACCGGCGGCCTCTCGTGGCACGCGGAGTACGTGGCGGTCGCGAACCCCGAGAACACGAACATGTCCCTCGCCGGATGGGTCTCGCTCGAGAACACGTCGGGCGCTTCCTACGAGGATGCGCGCCTGAAGCTCATCGCCGGCTCGGTGCACCGCGCCCAGCCGCCCCAGCCGCCGCGCATGTACATGGCGGAGGACATGCGCGCGATGGGAAAGCAGGCGGGCTTCGAGGAGCGTTCCTTCTTCGAATACCATCTCTACGAGCTCGCGCGCCGCACGACGATCGCCGATCGCGAGGTCAAGCAGGTCTCGCTCTTCTCCTCCGCGCAGGTGCCGGTTCGCAAGGTCTACTCCTACGACGGCCAGAACGACGAGAAGAAGGTGAAGGTCACGCTCGAGTTCGAGAACAGGCAGTCGCAAGGGCTCGGGATGCCGCTCCCCGGCGGCGTGGTGCGCGTGTTCCAGGAGGACCCGCGCGGCGGCCAGGAGTTCGTGGGCGAGGACCGGATGGACCACACGCCGAAGGACGAGAAGGTCCGGGTCTACGTCGGCGACGCCTTCGATGTCGTCGGTGAGCGGGCCGTGATGGACGTCCGCCGGCTATCGGACCACGAGCAGGAGCAGGACATCCAGGTGAAGATCCGCAACCACAAGGAGGAGCGGATCGAAGTCGTCGTGATCGAACATCAGTACGGCGACTGGAAGGTGCTCCGTGGCTCTCACGAGACGCGCCAGAAGGACGCGCAGACGCTCGAGATCCCCGTCGCGATCGAGATAGACGGGGAGGTCACGGTCACGTACACGGTCCGCACGCGGTTCTAGATTCCGCGTGCCGGAGGCATCGGGTGAAGGAATCGCCTTTCCGGCTGGTGGCGCCGTACGAGCCGTTCGGGGATCAGCCGGCGGCCATCGAGGAGCTGGCCGAAGGCCTGCGCCGAGGCGAGAAGCACCAGACGCTGCTCGGCGTCACCGGCTCCGGAAAGACCTTCACCATCGCGAACGTCATCGCCCGTCTCGGGCTGCCGGCGCTCATCATCAGCCACAACAAGACGCTCGCCGCGCAGCTCTACGGGGAATTCAAGTCGTTCTTCCCCCAGAACGCGGTGGGCTACTTCGTCTCCTACTACGACTACTATCAGCCCGAGGCGTACGTCCCCGCGACGAACACGTACATCGAGAAGGACGCCTCTATCAACGACGACATTGACCGGTTGAGGCTCCTGGCCACGAGCGACCTCCTCTCGCGGGACGACGTCATCATCGTGGCGTCGGTCTCCTGCATCTACGGCCTAGGGTCCCCGGACACGTTCCGCCGGCTGATGCTGATGCTCGAGAAGGGCCAGACCATCCCGCGCGAGGGGATCCTCGAGAAGCTCGTGGAGATCCAGTACACGCGAAACGACGTGGATTTCCGCCGCGGGACGTTTCGCGTGCGGGGCGACGTCGTGGACGTCTGGCCGGCCTACGACCAGATCGCCACGCGCATCGAGCTCTTCGGCGACGAGATCGAGGGGCTCACGCAGGTGGACCCCCTCACCGGCCGGACGCTTCGCCGGCTCGACCGCGCCGCGATCTACCCGGCGAAGCACTTCCTCACCACGCCCGACCGGCTCGAGGAAGCGCTGAAGCGCATCCAGACCGAGCTGGACGAGCGCGTCTCCTGGTTCGAGCAGGAGGGAAAGCTCCTCGAGGCGCAGAGGCTCTCTTCGCGCACCCGCTACGATCTCGAGATGCTCCGCGAGGTCGGCTACTGCCCGGGGATCGAGAACTACTCGCGGCACCTGACGCTCCGTGGGCCCGGCGAGCGGCCGGAGTGCCTCATTGATTACTTCCCAGAGGAGTTCCTCGTCATCATCGACGAATCGCACGTGACGGTGCCGCAGATCGGCGGCATGTACGAAGGGGATCGCTCGCGCAAGCAGACGCTCGTGGACTTCGGCTTTCGGCTCCCCTCGGCGCTCGACAACCGACCGCTCCGCTTCGACGAGTTCGAGAAGCTCGTGCCGCGCCAGATCTACGTCTCGGCGACCCCTGGGGAGTTCGAGTTGCAGAAGACCGCCGGCGTCATCGTCGAGCAGGTGATCCGCCCGACAGGGCTCGTGGACCCGTGCACCTCCGTGCGCCCGGTCGCGAACCAGATAGACGATCTCCTCGGCGAGATCCGCAAGCGGGTCGAGCGGAAGGAGCGCGTGCTCGTGACGACGCTCACGAAGCGCATGGCCGAGGATCTCACCGATTACCTTGCGGAGATGGCGGTGCGCGTGCGCTACCTGCACTCCGACATCGCCGCGATCGAGCGTGTCGAGATCCTGCGAAGCCTCCGGCTCGGCGAGTTCGACGTGCTCGTCGGCATCAATCTCCTGCGAGAGGGGCTCGATCTGCCCGAGGTGTCGCTCGTGGCGATACTCGACGCCGACAAGGAGGGGTTCCTGCGCTCGGAGCGCTCGCTGATCCAGACGGCCGGGCGCGCGGCGCGGCACCTGAAGGGCGAGGTGATCCTCTACGCGGACCAGGTGACCGGCTCGATGCGGCGCGCGCTGGATGAGATGAACCGCCGGCGCGCGAAGCAGGTCGAGTTCAACAGTGAGCACGGGATCACGCCCCGCACCATCGTCAAAACCATTGAAGAGGTGATGCGGGCGACGTCGGTGGCCGACGCCGCGCAGGAGGTGGAAGAGGAGCGCGAGGTGGACGCCCTGGCCGACGCGCTGCGCGATCTCGACCGGGCCGAGATCGTCCGTCTGTTGAAGGCCGAGATGGCGAAGGCCGCGAAGCGGCTCGAATTCGAGAAGGCGGCCTCCCTCCGCGATCGGATCGAGGAGCTGGAGGCGGAGGCGGCGCTCGTGCGCCGTTCGAGGTGAGATGATGAGCGAGACCGGGATGGATTTCGCCGCGGCGGTCCGGCCGATGGTGGAACTGGCCCTGATCGAGGATGTGGCGATCGGGGACGTCACGACCGAGGCGACGGTGGACGCGGGGCGGATGGGCGAGGCGCGGATCGTGGCGCGCGAAGCGGGCGTGCTGGCCGGGCTCGAGATCGCGGAGGTCGCGTTCCGCCATCTCGACAGCGACATCCTCTTCGAGGGCCGCTTGTCGGACGGCGCGGCGCTCCGCGCGGGGCAGGAGGTGGCGCTGATCCACGGCAAGCTGCGCGCGATCCTGACCGCGGAGCGCGTCGCTCTCAACTTCCTCGGGCGGCTCTCAGGGATCGCGACGGCCACGCGCCGCGCGGTCGAGGCGGTGCACGGCACGGGCGTGATGATCACCGACACGCGCAAGACCACGCCGGGACTCCGGCTTCTCGAGAAGTACGCGGTCGCGATGGGCGGCGGCGTGAACCACCGGCTGGGGCTCTACGACATGTTCCTCGTCAAGGACAATCACGTGGCCGCCGCGGGCTCGCTCACCGAGGCGGTGCGCCGAGTGCGCGCGAGCGGTGTGGACCTGCCGCTCGAGGTGGAGTGCGACGGCGAGGCCCAGGTGCGGGAGGCGCTCGCGCTTTCGGTCGGCCGTCTCCTCTTCGACAATTTCCGCGGCGCCGAGCTAGACCGGGCCCTCGCAGTGGTGGCCCATGCGCGAAGAGGCGGAGCGCGGGTCGAGGTGGAGATCTCGGGGCGGGTGACGCTGGAGTCGCTCCCCGAGATTGCCCGGCCCGGAGTGGACTACATCTCGATGGGGTCGCTGACCCACTCCTCGCGCGGACTCGATCTCTCGCTCGAGGTCACCCCCCGAAAGGAGGGCGCGCGATGAATGCGGGATCCCCGCTTCTTCCCTTCACGCAGGAGACGGTGAGCGCCGCTCTCTCGGCCGGCGCGTTCGGCCGGCCGCTCCACTTCCATTCCCTCGTGGATTCGACGAACAGCCGGGCGGTGGAGCTGGCCCGCGCGGGCGCGCCGGAGGGAACCGTCGTCCTCGCGGACGCGCAGTCCGCCGGCCGGGGCCGGAGCGACCGGCGATGGGAATCCCCTCCGGGGATGGGGATCTATCTCTCCGTCGTCCTTCGCCCGCCGCTGGATGCGGAGCGGGCGACCTTCCTCACGTCGGTGGCGGCCCTCTCGGCGACGGCGGTGGCGGGCGAGACGGCGTCCGTCCAGGCGGAGATCAAGTGGCCGAACGACGTGCTCGCCGGCGGCCGGAAGGTCGCCGGCATCCTCGCCGAGCGAGGCGGTTCGGGCGCGACCACATGGGTCGTCGCGGGATTCGGGGTCAACCTGAACCACCGCCGCGACGACTTCCCGGCGGCGCTTGCCGCGAAGGCCACCTCGCTTCGCGCCGAGGGCGGCGCGATCTATTGCCGTGTGCGATTCGTCGCTCTCCTCCTCGAGCGATTCGAGAGCGACTACCGCGCGTTTCTCGAAGTGGGACCCGCGGCACTCCTCGAGCGCATCCGCGAGCGCTCCGCGGTCCTGGGCCATCGCATCGAGATCCACGACGGCGCGCGACGCGTCCAGGGGATCGCGCTCGGTCTCGATGAAAGCGGCGGGCTCATCCTCGGGAAGGGGAAGGGCCGCGAGACGTTCCATCAGGGGAGCATCGTGCGGATCTGGTAGCCGGGCCCGCGGCCCGAAATGGAGGGATGATCGTGCGCTGCCCGCAGTGCCAGCACCTCGAGGACCGCGTCATTGACTCGCGCACGACGCGCGAAGGGCGCGCCATCCGCCGGCGCCGGGAGTGCCTCGCCTGCGCCTTCCGCTTCACGACCTACGAGAACACCGAGAACCCCGCGCTCCTCGTCGTTAAGCGCGATGGGCGGCGCGAGCCTTTCAGTCGCGAGAAGCTCTTCGCAGGGATCGCCAAGGCCTGCGAGAAGCGCCCGGTGCCGGCGGCGCGAATCGAGGAGATCGTGGACCGGATCGAAGGGGAGCTGGTCCCGCGAGCCGAGGCCGAGAGCCGGGAGATCGGCGAGCGCGTCATGTCGGCCCTGGCAAGCGTCGACGAGGTCGCGTACGTGCGCTTCGCGTCGGTGTACCGCCAGTTCCAGGATGTGAATCAGTTCATCGAGGAGATCCGGGATCTGATGAAGTAGCGCCGCGGCGGCGCTCTAGCTTCCGGCGACCGCGCGGCGGCGCACGAGGGCGATGTTCCTCAGGTAGACGACGATTCCCGAGCCCTGTCCCACGATGAAGACCGGATCGCGCCGGTAGATCGCGTAGATGAGGAGAATGGCGCCTCCAACCAGGCTCGCGTACCAGAAGTACATCGGCACCACGGATTCGCGCCGCCTCTCCGAGACGATCCACTGGACGATGAAGCGCGATGCGAAGAACGCCTGCCCGAGGAAACCGATCGCCGCCCACGCCGTGGCGCTAAGCATCGCGGAAGACCTCCTGGTGAAAGGCGCGCGCGCGGAGCCAGAGCACGCCGAGAAGATCCACGGCTCCCTGGATCGCGCGCCGCCGGTTGTTATAGTGCGTCCGCCCCGCGTTCCGCTCCCGGTGTTCCACCGGAGCCTGGACGAGAAGGAAGCCTTCGAACTCGAGGATCGCGGGCAGGAAACGGTGCATCCCGCGGAACGGGTGCAGACCGCGCACGCACTCGGAGCGCATCACCCTGAGCGAGCAACCGATGTCGCGGATGTGATCGCCGAGCACGGCCCGCCGGATGCCGTTCGCGACGCGGCTGGCCGCGCGCCGCGTCCACCG
>JAGVPR010000209.1 GCA_020052115.1 Candidatus Eiseniibacteriota bacterium | reverse complement strand
GTCTTCGTCTCGCAGGCGGCGCGTGTGGCCCCGCGGCTGCTCCCTGCCGTGGAGACCGAACGCGCCTCGGTGGCCAGCGACCACGCCTCGTTCTGGCGTCGCGGCTATCCGGCGGTGCTTGTGGCCGAAGACTACATCGGGACGCCGGGGAATCCGGATGACCCCGGCGATTTCAACGGACGGCTTCACAGTCTGGAAGACCGTGCCGATGCGCTGGATGGCGAGTACCACGCGGCGATCGCCCGCGCGGCCGTGGCGACGCTCGCCCGACTGGCCGGGCCGCTGAATGAGATTCCGCTACCCCCGCCGGACAGAGACGGGTTCCTCGTCGCGGCCCCCCCGGTACCGAATCCGGCGCGAACGTTTCGCATCCCGATCACGCTGGAGTCTGCGTCCCCTCTCGACTTCACCGTCGTGGACGCCGCAGGGCGAAGCCTCTGGCGTCAGTCATGGGAGCGCCGCGAGGCCGGGCCGCAGTCGCTCACCTGGCCGGCGCGCGACGCGAGCGGCCGTTCGGTTCCCTCGGGCGTCTACTTCTTCCGGCTGAACGCGGGACGGCACGATGCCGCGGGGCGGATGATCGTGATTCGATGAGGGTCTTACGCATGAAGACGCTTCACTCCGTTCTCATCTTGGCCGGTGCGGCCATCGCCGGCTGCGGCAGCGAACCCTCGAAGCCGACACCGATCTCGGCGCCGGAGGTGGCCTCTGTCTCTCCGACGCGGGCGTCGAACACCGACACGGCGACGGTCGTCATCAGAGGGTCGGGTTTTGCGGCCGGGGCGGTGGCGCTCGTGGGCATCCGCACGCTGACCGGGGCGGTGCTGGTTTCTCCCGAGGAGATTCGCGGGGTCGTTCCCAGCGGGATATCCACGGGACTGTACGGCGTTCGCGTCAGGAACAGAGACGGCGGAACCGGAACGCTCGCCTCGGCGTTTCGCGTGACCGGCCCCGGGATGACGCACAACGGAGAGATTTCGGAGGACGAGATCTGGCAGCTGCGCGACAGCCCGCACGTCGTTAGCGGCGAGGTGCAGGTGCGCGGCTCATCGAGCCCGGCGCTCACGATCGAGGCGGGATGTCGCGTGCTCTTCCAGAACGGCGCGCGCCTCGTTGTCGGCGACGGCGCGCCGGGAAGGCTCATCGCCTCCGGCGAGACGGGGGGGATCGAGTTCACGTCATCCCTGAGTCCGGGAAACGAGGAGCGCGGAAGCTGGGGCAACGTCGCTCTCTTCGGCGATTCGAGCGCGGTGCTCCGGAACTGCCGCTTCCGATTCGGCGGAGGGCCGACGCTCGGCGGGCTGCCCCCGTGCTTGCTGCTTCTGACCAATGCATCGGCGATGGTGGATGACTGCTTGTTCGAGGAGAGCGCGGGCGCGGGTCTCCATCTCGGTGATGAGAGCGCGCTCCTTTCGTTCTCCGGTTGCACGTTTCGCCGCAGCTCGGGCCCGCACCTCTCGCTCCGGCTCGAGCGGAGCAAAGGGCTCGCGGCCGGACATCTGTTCGACGACGGCATCATCGAGATCCGGCCTGGGACCATGGCCGGCGACCTCTACTGGCCCGGGGCGGGTGCGGCCTATCGCATCGGAGCCAATCTCGTTCTGCGCGGGACTTTGACGCTCGGTTCGGGAGTCGCGCTGGAGTTCGCTTCGGGAATCAAACTCGAGGCCGGGGTCGAGACGCCCGGCGGCCTTGTCGCCGCCGGCGAGGAAGGCGCTCCGGTGCGCTTCCGCTCCGACCGGACGCAACCGGCCCCCGGCGCATGGGCCGGCCTGCACTTCGGCCCGCTCCTGCTCTCGGGTAGCCGTCTGGATCACACCGAGATCCGTCACGCCGGCGGCTCTGGCCAGCCGGCCGCTGTCGTCTGCGACGGGGCCGCGCCGCGCATCCAGGACTCGCGAGTCGAGTCGAGCGCTTCCCTTGGCGTCATCTACCGCGCAGGCGCCCGCCCCGTCTCCTTCGTGCGGAACGTGATCGTGGGCTCCGCGACGCACGCGATCGAGCTTCCCGCCTCGGGACTCGCCGGCATCGCAGCGGATAACTCGTTTTCAGGAAACGGCGCGGCCGGTCTCATCGTTGACGGCGGCGTCGTCACGGAGAGCGGACTGTGGAGCGCCTTCGGACTCTCCTCGCCCTACTTGATCCGCGGCGATATCGAGATCCGCGCGGCCTCCCGGCCGATCGTCACCGTCACGCCGGGCGCCACGCTGAGATTCCAGAGCGGCTGCGGCCTCCTCGTCGGGGCGCCCGAGGGATCCACCGAATCCGGCGCACTGGTCGTCGAGCGGGGGACCGCCCCGACCATCCTGACGTCGCCGGACCGCCCCGGAGTGCCTCAGCAGCCGGGGGATTGGGAGGGAATCGTCTTCCTCGACACGAGCGATGACGAGACGTCTCGACTCGAAGGCTGCGTCGTGGAATACGGCGGGGCGGGCGGGCTTGGGAACGTGCGGTGCCGGAATGCGTCGCCGGTGCTGCGCGACGTGTTGTTGCAGTGGAGCGCGGGATACGGGCTCTACTTGGAGGGAGCGTCAGAGCCCGACACCGCGGGTGTGACCTGCCAGTTCAACACGCTCGGGGCCGTCGGACCGTAGCCGAGACGAGAGGCCGCAGGGCCGGCCCCCTGGCCGGGGTCCTCACGGCGCCGTCCGGCCGGGCTCGCGCGCCGACGAGCCTCCTCGCAAGTCCTCGAGGATCCGCCGCACCTCCTCGCGCACGCCCGGGTCCTTCTCCTTGCGAAGAAAGCTCTCGTAGGCCGAGATCGCCTCGAGCACATGCCCGCGTCGTTGCTCGAGCGCGGCGAGGTGGATGAGCGGCCGCGGATCGTCCGGTCGCACGACGATGGCTTGACGGTAGAAGCGCACCGCTTCGTCGAGCTGCTTGGCATTCTCGCGGATCACGGCCATGTTGTAGAGCGCCTCGAAGTGCTGAGGTTGCACCGCCAGCGCGGCCGAGTATTCCGCCTCCGCCGTCTCGTCGAAGTCCAGCGTCTGCAGCGCGAGGCCGCACTGAAACCGCACTTCCGCATCGCGCGGGGCCAGCGCGCGCGCCATCAGCAGCCAATCGAGGGCCTCCTCCCAGCGCCCCAGCCACTTGGCCGTCTCCCCTGCCTTCGCGGCCAGGGCCGGATTCATCGGCTGGACGACGGCGGCCGCGGCGTAGTGCATGTACGCCCCGGCGGTGTCGCTTCGCCGAGTGCGAAGGTCCCCGGCGATCTCGTGGGCCCGAGGCTCTCGCGGATCGAGGCGCAGGGCCGCGGCGATCTCCGATTCCGCGAGCATGCGATCGCCGGTGAGGAGCGCCGTGAGCGCGAGCCCGAGGTGCGCCGCCGCCATGTTGGGATCTCGCCGGATGGCCGAGCGGTATTCGTTGGCAGCGGAGAATGGGTTTCCTCGAAGGCGCTGGGCTTCGGCCAAGAGCAGATGGTCCCGCGCCTCGTCGGCGCCGAAGCGAATCGCGCGATCAAGCGCCGCCACG
>JAGVPR010000080.1 GCA_020052115.1 Candidatus Eiseniibacteriota bacterium | reverse complement strand
GCTCTTCCGATCTGAAGCGGATCGAGCACGCGCCCGAGCGGTGCCGGAATGCGCCGGCCGGCCGCGCGCCTCACGACGAGACTCGGCGGGGGAGGAACCTCCGGCCCGTGATCTTCGTTCGGGGGCATCTCCGGGGAAGTCAGAGCCATCCGTTCTCCCGATACCAGGCCGCCGTGGACGCGAGACCTTGCTCCAGCGCCACAGGCGGCTTCAGCTTGAGTTCCCGGCTCGCGCGGCTACCGTCGCACACCCATGCGCCAGAGCGGAACTCCCGCAGCCTCTCCCGCGTGAGCAGCGGCCGGCCTCCGGTGCGGGCGGCGCGGCGTTCCTCGATCCAGGCCGCGAGCCCGAGAACGGGACTCGGGACCTTGAGCCGCCTCGGGCGGCGTCCGAGCGCGCGCCCCAGGGCCTCGACGACACCGATCCAATCATGGATGCGGCCATCGCTCACGAAGTACGTGCGACCCTCGATGTCTGTTTCGGTCGCCGCGCAAAGCGCGGACGAAACGAGATCCGAGACGTGGACGAGCGAGAGGGGGCGCTTCGCATCCCCGATGATGAGCGCGAGGCCTCTCGCCGCCATGCGGAAAAAGACTAGCACATCGCGGTCGCGGGGGCCGTAAACGGCCGGGGGTCTCAGGACGACGGCCGGCGCTCCGCTTCGGAAGACAGCCTCTTCTGCGGCGAGCTTGCTCCGTCCGTAGGCGCTCACGGGCCGGGGCGGGTCGTCTTCGCCGAGCGGATGTCCGTCGGGGCTCGGCCCGGCCGCGGCCAGGCTCGATATGAGAACGATCCGCCGCGTGCCTTGATGGACGGCGGCCTCGGCGAGATGGCGCGTTCCCTCCGCGTTGATCTTCACGAACGCCGCTTCATCCAGCGCCTTCACGGCGCCTCCAAGATGGAAGATCCAATCGGCGCCCGCGACGGCTGGCGGCAGCGTGACGGGATCGGTCACGTCGCCCACGACGAACTCGACCGGGAGGTCCTGAATCCAGCGCCGGTCGCTCGCGGCGCGCACGAGGCAGCGCACCCGGTGCCCTTCGGCGAGGAGTCGTTCGACGAGATGGCTTCCGATGAAGCCGTTCGCCCCGGTGACGAGTGCGAAGGCCATGGGACCTCAGTGCGAAGCGGCGGGAATCGGCCGTTCGTAGAAGCGGTAGCGTTTGTAGACGCGCGCTCCGATCTTTTCGAGCGCCCGGTTCATCGCGCCGTTGTCCTCGAGGATCCAGGAGAACTCACCGCTCGTGTAGCCGCGCCCGGTTCCGCGCTGATAGAGCTCGAGATAGAGCAGGTTGTCGAGCCCCTGCCTCCGGAACTCCGGCAAGAGCCCGAGCGTGAGCACCCTCAAACGGTGAACGCGGCGAATGTGCCAGAGCAACTTGATGATTCCGAACGGCCAGAGCCGTCCGTCGCGCACGTGGATGAGCGCTGCGTTCGCGTCCGGGAGGGCCAGCGTGAATCCGGCCGGGCCCGAGGGGGTCTCGAGGAACAGCACCAGGTTCGGATCCACCACCGGCTTCAGCTCCTTCGCCATGTGGTCCATCTCCTCGTCCGTCATCGGGACGAAGCCCCAGTTCCGCTCCCAGGCTTTGTTGTAGATGGCCTTGACGAGCTCCACCTCCGCCCGATAGCGCTTCATGTTCATCGGGCGGACGGTGACGCCCGTGCGAGCCGCGACCTGCCGGGCCCGGGCGATCAGGATCTCGGGGACGCGCCCTTCCGCGAGATAGTAGGCGAGCAGGTCCTTTGCCTTGCTGAAACCGGCGGCTTCGAGGAGATCCATATAGAACGGGGGGTTGTAGGTCATCATGATGCACGGCGGCGATTCGAATCCTTCGACGAGAAGAGCGCATTCCTCGTTCGTCGAGAAGGAGGCCGGTCCCCGCAGCGCGACGAGCCCGCGCGCTCCGAGCCATGCCGACGCCGCATCCAGCAGCGCACCCGCCGTCTCCTGATCGCGCTCGGTCTCGAAGAGGCCGAAGAAGCCGATCCGCTCGCCGTGGAAGTCGTTGTGCGCGCGGTTCTCGATCGCTGCGATGCGGCCGGTCGCGCGGCCTTCGCGGCGCGCCAAGAACAGCTCGACCGACGCGTGGCCGTGGAAGGGATGCCGGGCGGGGGCTATCAGCTTGGCGATGTCCTGCCTGAGCGGCGGTACCCAGTTCGGGTCGTTCCCGTAGAGCCGGAACGGGAGGGAGATGAACGCCTCCCGGTCGCGCCGGCTGCGGACGGGGGAGACCTCGACGGTCATCCGATCAATCCGGCCTCGCGTCCGACCTTGCGGAACTTCTCGAGAACGAAGTCGAGATGGGCGTCCGTGTGGGTCGCCATGTACGACGTTCTCAAGCGCGAGGCGTTCTCGGGCACCGCCGGGCTGACCACCGGATTCGTGAACACTCCCTCTTCGAAGAGGCGTTTCCAGAACCGGAACGTGAGCTCGTTGTTCCCGACGATCACGGGGATGATCGGCGTCTCGGTGACGCCGGTGTCGAAGCCGAGGGAGCGAAACTCCTTGAGCATCCGGCGCGCGTTCGCCCAGAGTCTCGCGCGGCGGTCGGGTTCATTCTCGATGATCTCGAGGGCCGCGAGCACGGTGGCGACCGAGGCCGGCGGCATGGACGCGCTGAAGATGAGCGGGCGCGAATTGTGCTTCAAGTAGTGGATGACCAGCTCGGGGCCGGCGATGAATCCGCCGATCGAGGCGAACGACTTCGAGAAGGTGCCCATCACGATGTCCACTTCCTTCTCGAGGCCGAAGTGCTCGGCGGTGCCGGCGCCCCTCGCGCCGAGCACCCCGATGCTGTGCGCATCGTCCACCATGAGGCGGCAGTCGAATTCCTTCGCGAGCTTGACGATCTGGGGCAGGGGAGCGATGTCCCCTTCCATGCTGAAGACGCCGTCCACGACGATCAGGCGCCCGCCTTCGCCGTCTATCTTCTCGAGCGTCTTTCTCAGGTCCTCGAGATCGTTGTGCTTGAAGCGCATCCACTCGCCGAAGGCCATGTGGCAGCCGTCCACGATGGACGCGTGGTCGAGCTTGTCGGTGATGACGACGTCGTCGCGCCCAACGAGCCCCGCTATGGTGCCGAGGTTCGTCTGGTATCCGGTGGAGAAAACGAGAGCCGCTTCCGTTCGCATGAAGCGGGCGAGGCGCTCCTCGAGCTGTTCGTGAAGATCGAGCGTGCCGTTGAGGAAGCGGCTTCCGGTGCAGCCCGAGCCGTAACGGGAGATCGCCGCCTGCGCGGCTTCGACGACCTTCGGGTGATGGGTCAGGCCCAAGTAGTTGTTCGAGCCCACCATGATGATGCGGCGGCCGTGGATGACGACTTCCGTGTCGGCCGATTCCGAGATCGGCTGGAAGTAGGGGTAGTACCCCTGGCGCTGCGCTTCGCGGGCCAGCGTGAAGTTACTACACTTCTGAAAGAGATCCATGGTGCGCTCCCGGAGGTTTGGGCGAGCCAAAACAGCGGCTATCGTAGCACAGGGGCCGAGGTCGGGGCGGGTAAAACGGGAATCGGCGCGCACGGAAGACCCTGTGAGTTGCCGTCCGGATCCGAGGCGCGTCGTGGATGGGGCGCAGGGGCGAAGCCGCGGATCTGGGCTGTTGACACCGCGTTCCGGGCCGATATACTCGGAAAGTAAGCCGCTACGGGTCGGGCGGTGGGGAGGAGGAGGAGAATGTTCGACATCGTTGACGCTCAGTTCCTCGCGCCCGACGTCAAACGCTTCCGCATTCGCGCTCCGAAGATCGCCGCCCGCCGGCTGCCGGGCCAGTTCGTGATCGTTCGCGTCCATGCTCAAGGCGAGCGGATCCCTCTGACCATCGCGTCCTCCGACGTCAACGAAGGCACGGTCACGCTGGTCGTTCAGGGCATCGGCCGGACCACCAAGCAGCTCAATGAGCTCGAAACCGGGCAGGCGGTCCACGATGTCGTCGGACCGCTCGGCCGTCCGGGAGAGGTCCATAAGGTCGGCACCGTCGTCGTCATCGGCGGAGGCGTCGGGGCTGCCATCGCCTACCCGACGGCCGTGGCCCACCACGAAATCGGCAATCAGGTGGTCACCATCCTGGGCGGCCGCACGCGGGATCTGGTGATCCTCGAAGACGAGATGCGCGCGGTGAGCGACGAGATGATCATCACAACCGACGACGGCAGCCTCGGGCGCAAGGGGCTCGTCGTGGATCCGCTCAAGGAGCGGCTCGAATCCGGCTGGCGGCCGAATCTCGTCATGGCGGTCGGCCCGATCCCCATGATGCGCGCCGTCGCCGAGGCGACGCGCCCCTACGGCATCGAGACGATCGCGAGCCTCAACCCGATCATGGTGGACGGGACCGGAATGTGCGGGGGCTGCCGGGCGTCCGTGGGCGGCAAGACCGTGTTCGTGTGCGTGGACGGCCCGGAATTCGACGCCCATCAGGTGGATTTCGGATTGCTCGCCCTCCGCAACAAGACCTACTTCATGCAGGAGAAGGAGTCGCTGGAGCGCTTCGAGAGCAAGATCGCATCCGAGCCGCACCGCTGCGCTCTCGACAAGATGCTGGAGGAAAAATGAGCGACGTCAAGCCCGGGCAGGACGGCGGCGCGCAGGAGCAGGCGCGCCCGGCCCCGGCCCCGCCCGCCCCGTCGTCCACGGACGGAGGATCGCCGAAGATCTCCGCCAAGGAGCGGATGAAAATCCCTCGGCAGAAGATGCCCGAGCAGGATGCCGGCGAGCGCAGTCGCAACTTCAAGGAAGTCAACCTGGGCTTCACCGCGGAACTGGCCCGCATGGAGGCGCTCCGGTGCATCCAGTGCCCCAAGCCGCTTTGCGTGGCAGGGTGTCCCGTGAGCGTGCAGATCCGTGATTTCATCCAGTCCGTCGCGGAGGGAGATTTCGCGGGCGCGGCCCGCTTGATCAAGATTGACAACGTGCTGCCGGCCATCTGCGGCCGGGTTTGCCCGCAGGAGTCGCAGTGCGAAGCCGTGTGCACCGTCGGCAAGAAGAACGATCCTGTGGCGATCGGCCGCCTGGAGCGGTTCGTCGCCGACTACGAGCGCGATAACCGTCTCCAGCAGGTCATGGATCTTCCGGCTCCGACGGGCAAGAAGGTCGGGATCGTCGGCAGCGGGCCTGCGGGTCTCACCTGTGCCGCGGATCTCATCCGGATGGGGCATGCGGTCACGGTCTTCGAGGCGCTCCACGAGCTCGGCGGAGTCCTGGTCTACGGCATCCCGGAGTTCCGTCTGCCGAAGGAGATCGTGCACGCGGAGATTGACGGCCTTCGCCAGCTCGGGGTGGAGTTCGTCACCAACGCCGTCATCGGCCTCACCGACACGGTGGACGAGCTCCTTCAGAACGGCTACGACGCGATCTTCATCGGCGTGGGCGCCGGGCTCCCGTACTTTCTCGACATCCCCGGCGAGAATCTCGTGGGCATCTACTCGGCGAACGAGTTCCTCACCCGCGTCAACCTCATGCGCGCCTACAACCCGACCTCCGACACGCCGGTGTTTCGCGTCCAAGGCAAGGACGTGGCGGTCTTCGGCGGCGGGAATACCGCGATGGACGCCGTGCGCACCTCGAAGCGCCTGGGTGCGCGGCGCGCGATGATCCTGTACCGCCGCTCGGAAGCCGAGATGCCGGCGCGCATCGAGGAGGTCCACCACGCGAAGGAAGAGGGCGTGGAGTTCCACACGCTCATCACGCCGCTCGAGTTCGTCGGGGACGAGAGCGGTTGGCTCAAGTCCGTGCGCTGCCTCCGCAACGAGCTCGGCGAGCCGGATAGCTCCGGCCGCCGGCGTCCCGTGCCGGTGAAGGGGAGCGAGCACGATATCCCGATCGAGATGGCCGTCATCGCCGTCGGGAACGGTTCGAACCCGATCATCCGGCAGACCACTCCGGGGCTCGAATTCACGAAGCGCGGAACGATCGTCGCGGATCCTGAGACCGGCAAGACGACGCGCCCGGGCCTCTTCGCGGGCGGGGACATCGTGACCGGCGGCGCCACGGTCATCCTCGCTATGGGCGCCGGCCGCAGGGCGGCGAAGTCCATAGACGAGTACCTGAAGAGCGGGACCTGGTAGGAGCGACGGCTCGCGTTCGCCGGGGATGCGCTTCCTAGGTTGCGGCGGGCGCTTCGGTCTGTCGGATCATTCGCTCGAGTTCGTCCGCCGAAATCACCGGCTTTCGACACGCCCCGTTCTCGCACACATACGCCGTGGCGGCGTCCCTTCCACTCGACTTTCCTGCGAGCAGCGGCAGCCTCCCCGCGAGGGCCCGTCCTTCTTCGGTGTCCGGATCACTCTCGACGATGATCGTGTTCGGCAGATAGAAACGGTTCACAACCGCTCGAAGCCCCGCCGCCTCGACGCTCCCTCGCCGCCCGGCAATGACGATCTCGCGCCGGGGCCCCAGCAGGAAATCCATCGCGCAGAAGAGCCGCGAGAACGCAGAGGGCGTGCGGCGAAGGAGATCCTCGTGCGCCTCGATCACTTCTCTCGCGCGTGACGTGAGCCGTGAATCGTCAGTCAGGCGGCCCAGGCGGAGCAGGTCCATCACGGCGATCGAGTTCCCCGACGGTGTGGCGCCATCCTGGAGGCTCTTCGTGCGCGCCGGAAGCGGCTCGTGGTCGTGAGGCGTGAAGAAGAACCCGCCGCCCGCGGGATCCTCGAAAAGCTCGAGCATCGAGCCGGCCAGCCCGAGCGCCTGATCGAGCCGGCGCACCTCGCCCCCGGCCCCGAACAGATCGAGCAGCCCCTCGATCAGGAACGCGTAGTCCTCGAGGAACGCCGTGCCGCCGGCGCGGCCCCGGCGCCAGGAGCGAAGCAGCCGTCCATC
>JAGVPR010000088.1 GCA_020052115.1 Candidatus Eiseniibacteriota bacterium | reverse complement strand
CGTGCAGGCGGCGAGGGCCGGCGAGGAGCGCGGAGCGCTCCTCGCGCTCACGCAGCCGGGGCAAGTCAGCGGACCATTCCGGTGGGCGCGGGGCGGGTTCACGGTGTTCCATCTCCTTGAGCGGCTTCCCGCGAGGCCGATGACGTTCGAAGAGGCGAAGGGGTACGCGGAGCAGGATGCGCTCACGCTCGGACAGGAGGCGCGCTTGAAGAAACTGCTCGAGGAGTTCCGCGCGAAGTACAAGGTCAAGGTGGACGAATCGCTGCTCGAGAAGCTCCCCGATCCGGCGCCGGCTCCTGCGCCCGCGGGGCCGCGCTCGTGAGGCCCGCGGCGGACGGAAGAAGGCGCGCTTTTCCGGCGGCACTCGTCCTCGGCCTCGCCTTCGCGGGCCTGTGGGCGGGCTGTTCGCGCGACCCGGTCGTGTTGCGCGTCGGCGATCGCCAGATCCGGCGCAGCCGGTTCGAATCCGATTACCAGCGCGTCGCGAAGGAGGACACCACGCTCTTCGGAGAGAAGGGGCTTCGCGCCTTCCTCGACGATTACGCGAACAAGAACACGCTCGAGCTTCTGGCCCGCGAAAAGTACCCCACGCTGACCCCCGAGCAGGAACAGAGGCAGTGGAAGACGGAGCGCGACCTCTTGCGTGACGAGATCCGTCGCCGCGACATCACGAGCAGGATCCGGCCGGTTTCGGTCGAGGAGGCCCAGGCCTTCCACCACGAGCGGAGGAATGCGTTCGTCGCGCGGCACATCATGCTCGCGTCGAAGCCGGAAGCCGAGGAGGTCCTCGGCGAGATCCGGCAGGGCGGCGACTTCGCGGCGCTCGCGGCCGCCCGCTCGGCGGACTCCCTGACGGCCGTCGAGGGCGGCCTCCTGAAGCGCTTTTCGCGAGGCATGCTGGTCCCCGAGTTCGAGGACGCGGTCGCGGCGATGAAGCCTGGGGACGTGGGTTTCGTCGAGACCCCGTTCGGCTTCCATGTCGTCCGTCTCGATTCCATCGTGGCCCGCGCGGACACGATGCCGTTCGAGAGCGAGCGCCGCCGCATCGAAGACCTGCTCCGCGCACGCCAGATCCGCAGACTCCGCGTCGCCCTCCTCGATTCCCTCATGTCCGGTTACGGCGCGCGGTTGGACGACGAGGGCATCGCGTGGTTCGACGCGAAGGTCGTAGCCGCCGGCGGGCGGCGCCCGGTTCCGACGCTCGCCGAGGAGGAGATGAAGCGTGTCCTGGCGACCTATGAAGGCGGCCAGGTCACGGCGGCGGACTACCTGGACTGCCTCCGCGAGAGGTCTCCGGGCCAGCTCCCGCAGGGCGGCGATCTGCACGGCCAGCGCGAATCGTTGAAGGACTGCCTGTTCAACGCCCTCTGCGCCGCGGAAGGGAAGCGCCGTGGAATCGACAAGGAGCCGGACATCGCGGACATCCTGCGCGACCGCGAGGAGAAGCTCCGCGTGACGCGGCTCTACATCGAGGAGATCGAGGAATCGGTCGGCGTGAGCGACGAGGACTACCGTGCTTTCTTCGAGGAGCATCGTGACGAATTCGCCGAGCCCGAGGCCTGGAGCGTGCAGCTGATCGGCGTGCGCGACAGCACGCTGGCCGCCGCAGTCGTCCAGGAATGGGCCGGCGGAGCGGAATTCAATCCGCTGGTGGCGCGCTGCCACGCGCGCGATTCCCTCGGCGTCAACTCGCCCGAGGACGGCCTCCGACTCTTCGACACGCCGGACGCCGCCGCCTGGGTCGGCGCGGTCCGCGGACTCGAGATCGGCGCCGTCGGCGGCCCGGCGTTCATGGACGGTCTCTACTACGCGGTCCGTCTCAGGGATCACACGCCGTCACGGCCTCGAAGCTACGATGAAGCGTTCGACAGCGTGCGTTTCGGGACCGAAGCGGAAAAGAAGGAAGCGCGGCTGAAGCAACTCCTGGACGACGGGAAGAAGAGGTTCCCGGTCGTCGTGAACGAGAGGGCGCTCCGGGGCGTGAAGCTCTCCGCCCCTAGCGAAACACCCTCTTGATGCGGCCCCAGCTCGTGGGCACGATCGGGGTCCTGTCGCCGAGCACCATGACGTAGTCTATGGCCACAAAGGGGTCGCTGAACGTCCCCAGCGCTCCGATGGAGAAGTCGGGGCCGGAGACGATGAAGGTCGAGAGCGCCTCGAGGTTCCAGGGTTCGGGTTCGGGATCCGCGCCGGGCCACACCTTGGCCTTCAGCTCGACGCCGAGCGGCGTGTGCAGCACCGAGAACTTGGTCACGTACCACGCGGTCTCGCTGAGCGTGGTGTCCACGGCGGCGAGGGCGGGCAGCGTGCCGTAGTTCGGGCCGTAACGCACGAGCCGGATCTGGTCGGCTCCCGAAGTGCTGAAGTTGATTTCGAGTCCGAAGCCCTCCTTCAGTGCCGTCACGTTGTGGCGCACAGCCAGGATCTGAGGCGTGTGGCCCTGCACCCCCGCGCGACCGCAAATCCTCACGACCGAGCGCCAGTCATAGATCGGCGTCGGTCCCGGCGCACCGTGCGTGACGACCCCGGCTTCGTAGAAGAACTGCCCGCGCCTCGTGGTGAGCTGGCCGCGATACTCCGTGAAGCGGGCCTGCCACGTGCCGGATTGCACGGTCCAATCGTGTTCCGTTTGGTTCGAGAAGTAGTCCACCCAGAGCGTGTCGGACTGGGCGTGGGCCGATGCAGGGAACCAGATGCAGCAGAGAGCCGCTGCCAGGACGACGACTGCGACGTGGCGAGACACAGGGTACCTTCTCCGGGTTTTGGAGGCGCGGGGGACCACCCGCCGCGTCCTATTATAACACTATAAGAGTAGCCCTTTTAGCACACCGCGTCAACGCCGCCGCCCGCCGGCGGGCCGGCGCCACCCCGCTATTCATCGGACGAGGACTCACCCGACTCAACCCCCGGCGCCCGCGGAGAAGCCCCGCCACAAGGCGTCGCGCCAGATCGGTGCGAGGAAGGCCTTCAGCATCATGTCGGCCACGATCAGCACGAAACCGATCGCGAGAGCCTTCTTCGCCGCACCCGAATCCCAGCCGTCGCGGCGGAGCACCTTCGCGAAGAAGATGTCCGAGAGGCCCACGGCCGTCACGATGAACCCCGCCACGCGGAGGATGGACCACACGGGCCAGCCGTAGAGCAGCACGGTCAGGGGCGGAACGCCATGGTAGATGAGGCTTCCGACGTAGAAGTTCATGTAGTTCAGGAGCACGCATCCCATCAAGAGGCCGAGCGCGCCGCCCGAGAGGAGCGAGGCCGCCGCGAACGCGCCGTAGTGCAAGAGGTGCTGCGGAATGAACCGGGACGGATCGCTCTCCGCGCCCTGGCCGGTGCGGATCCAGTCGAACATCTCCTTCTTGTACTCCGCGCCGCGCAGCACCGCCGCGCGCGCGGTCTCCGGCGCGAGGACCACGAGCGTGATCATCGAGACCGAGAGGAAGAAGGCCCAGAAGAGCATCCAGCCGACGGCCCGGCCGTACTCGCGGTGGATGACGAGATAGGCGTAGATCGGGTACGCGAGCAGCGTGTTCAGCAGGGGCAGCCACCAGCGGTTGCCGAGATAGACGCCCGCCGCCACGCTCGCTGCCGCCGCGACGGCGAGGTAAAGCGCCAGCGACCACGAACGCATCAGCCCTCCTCCCGCCGCCCGCGCCGCGGGCGATCGCAATAACGCCGCCCCGGCGCGGACCGGTGCGTACGATGTGACGGCGCCGGGCGCCGGTCAAGCTGAAAGATGCTATCCGCGCACGAGGTACGCCACCATGAACCCCACCTGCGCGGTCATCATCATGAGGTACATGTGCGTCCACGAGATGTGATTCTCCGTGGCCGCCAGCTCCTCCGGACGCCGGACGATCAGATACGCGACATACGCGCCCCAGCAGGCGAGCAGGATCCCCAGCCCCGTGAGCAGTTTCGGATTCCCGGTGAGGACGCCGGTCGCCGCGCCGATCGGCAGGAGCAGGAACGGGAGCACGAAGAAGGGGGTGATGGCGTACGCGCTCCGCCGCACGCCGTAGCGCACCGGTAGCGTGCGGCAACCCGCGAGGCGGTCGCCCTCGATGTCGGCGAAGTCCTTCGTCGTCGTTGCGCCGAGGAGGAAGGAGCCGAAGATGAGCCCGATGTACCACGGTTCGGTGCCGAGGACGGGTTTCACCATGGACCAGCCGGCCACCTTCAGCATCACGCCCCGCGGGATGGCGATCGTCACGTTGGCGAGGATCGCGTCCCTCTTCGTGCGCAAGGGCGGCGCCGAGTAGATCCACGTGAAGAACGCCGCCGTCGCCGCGAGCAAGAAGCACTGGATATTCACCATCCAGGCCAGCGCGAGGGCGAGGACGTAGAGCACGATCGTGAAGCGGTGAGCCGCTGCGATGGTGATCTGCCCGGAGGGCAGCGGGCGCTTCGGTTTGTTGACCCGGTCTATTTCGAGATCGTGGATCTGATTCAGGGCGTTGGAGGCGGAGTTCAGCGTCGCGGCCATCAGCGTGCCGAAGACCATGTCCAGAACGAGGTCCGGGGTCAGCGGGGTCGGCGGCTTGGCCCCCAGCGCCGTCACGCCTCCCGAGAGCATTCCGAGAGACGGCGCGAGAAGGGTGAATGGGCGGGCCAGCGTCCAGTAGACGCGCCACCGCGGCACCGGTCGTGTTCCCTCTGGCTGGTTCATCCGGGGAGGAGCCTATCACAGCGGCGCGACCCGCTCACGGTTGACCGCCTTCGGATCCGAACCTATAATCCGAGTGCGGGCAACGGCTGCGATGAAGCCGGGCGCACGGGGTCCGGCCGGCGGTGCCTCCCTTCCAGACCTCCCGCGTATCCATCGCTCGCGGCCTCATCGAGGAGGTGCCGATGTATGGACGTTTTCTGAGAGGGTTTCTTTTCTGCCTTCTCGCCTCACTCCTTCCCCTTCCGGCGGCGGCCTCGCCCGCGCGAATCGTTGACAGCGCCACCGACGGACTCACGATCGAGTACACGGTTCCCGCATACGCGATACGCAACGTCGAGGTGGACGGCGTCGCCTACGCCGCCGTGGACGCCCCCGGGCTCGCGCGGCTGAATCGCCCAGGCTTCCCCGATCTTCCCTTCGTGTCGGTTCCGTTCGCGGTGCCGCCGGGGGCCGATGTTTCGATCACCGTGCTCGACCGCGAGGAAACGCGCGTCCCCGTTCTCGCGCCGCTTCCTGCGCCCACGGAGAGCATCGAGGGCGACGGGCAGGACGGAAGCCCCACCCAGCGCTTCATCCCCGACCGGGCGTTCTACGCCTCGCGCGGGGTGTTCCCGGAAGAGCCGGCCG
>JAGVPR010000391.1 GCA_020052115.1 Candidatus Eiseniibacteriota bacterium | reverse complement strand
TGGGCGCTGTCCACGACGAGCACGTCCACGCCGGCGTTCACCAGCTCGGCGGCGCGCTCGAGGAAGTCACCCGCGGCGCCGACGGCCGCGCCCACGCGAAGCCTTCCGAGCGGGTCCTTGCACGCGTTCGGGTACTCGATCCGCTTCTGGATGTCCTTCACCGTGATCAGGCCGCGGAGGCGGAAGTGCTCGTCCACGACCGGGAGCTTCTCGATCCGGTTCTTGTGGAGGATCGCCTTCGCCTCTTCGAGGGTCGTCCCGATCGGCGCCGTGATGAGGTTCTTGCTCGTCATCACCTGCGAGATGAGCATCCCCTCATCCTGGACGAAGCGGAGATCGCGGTTCGTGAGGATGCCGACGAGCCGGTCGTTCTCGGTGATCGGCACGCCGGATATCTTGAACTTGCGCATGAGTTCCAGCGCCGCGTGGATCGGCACGTCGGGCGGCAGGGTGATCGGATTGACGATCATGCCGCTCTCTGAGCGCTTGACCTTGTCCACCTCGGCCGCCTGGAGCGCGATGTCGAGGTTTCGGTGGACGATGCCGAGGCCGCCTTCACGCGCGATCGCGATCGCCATGTCGGACTCGGTGACGGTGTCCATCGCGGCGCTGACGAGCGGGATGTTCAGGCGGATGCGGCGCGTGAGCCAGGTGCCCGTATCCGCGTGGCGGGGATGGACGGCCGAGCGCTGGGGGACGAGCAGCACGTCGTCGAAGGTCAACGCCTCGGGGAGCGGCTTCTCGGGGATCATCCTTCCCTCCTCCGGGCCTGCCGATGCGCATCGGGCTCGCCGGTTCGGCCGGCGGCGCGTGGACCGAATGTGCAGCGACCCGGGCCGCGGGCCCGGGTCGCGGAAGCTCGTCGCTTCAGGCGCGCTACTTCGTCAGCGAGAAGTAGTAGTGCACTCCGACGCGCGCCGCCGCAAAGGCGTCGTTGTCCTTCCAGCCGTCCCGCAGCCGGTCGTTCTTGGAGAAGATCATGTGATACGCGACGTCCACGCTCGCGGTGACGTGCTCGGCCATGAATCGCTCGACGCCGAATTCGGCGTAGACGCCGGGGTCGCCGCCCTCGCGCGCTTCGACGATCTCATCGGGGTCGCCCGGCGGGCTGACGTAGTAGGACGTCTTTGCGTTATCCGTCACGCGCCAGGCGTAGATACCCGCGCCGGCGCCGACCCGGTAGATGTACTGAGCGGCAGGGTTCAGCCGGTAGTTCAATCCGATGGTCGTGGGGATGACGACGGTGACCGTGTCGCCGCGCAGCGCGTAGGAACTCCACCCGAACCCGGACTGGAGTTGCGCCTCCAGGCGGGGGGTGAACGCGTAGCGGAAGACGCCCTGCATGGTCGGCCGCCATTGCGCCTCGCGGCTCGTCTCGTCATCGGCGGTCCACTTCATCGTGCCCAGCGCCGCGCCCAGCGAGCCGCGTCCGGTGATTTCACCCGCGCCCGCCAGCGATGCGAGCGAGACGATCAGTACGGCCACGGTGGCCAGCGTGCGAGCCCATCTCATCGGTTCCACCTCGTCCTTTCCTCCCCGCCCAAGCCGCGGGCCGCGTAAAACCCCGGGTACATCGCGGGGAGTATATGGGCCGCCGGAAAGCGTGTCAAGGCGCGGGGATGCGGGAAACCGGCCCAGGGAGCGGGTTTGGGTGGCGTTGTGGGGTGCTCTCGATGAGCGTAGAATGGTGAGGCGTTCCTTCCGTCAGCCGCCCCTTTCGCCAGGATCTCGTTTCGTCATCGCTCGCGGGGCTTCTTCGAGCGGTACGCGTGATCGAATTCCCAGGAGGTGCGCAGTGGTATTGCACCGGAAGGCCTCGCTTCTGATCTCGCTGGTTGCCGCTTGTGTCTTCGCGGGGTGTTCGGAGGATACTGTTGAGCCGATTCGCTACTACGGCTAGCACCCTAAGCAGACATCTCCCGAGCAGGTGTTGGAGAACCTCGAGACGGCGTACATCAAACGGGAGATCGGCGCCTTCGACTCGCTGCTCTACGACTCGCACGCCGCCGGTGACACCACAGAGGGCTACACCTTCCGGTTCTGGGACGAGGATGTTCGGCGGGGCAACGTGCCGGATGCGACCTGGGGACGCGAGAAGGAGATGGGGAGCGCGGCGGCGATGTTCTCCTCCTCCGAGGTCGAGGACATTGACATCAAGCTCACGTACACCCCCCCGTATTACGACACCACCCAGGGCCATGCGGGCCAGCAAATCATCTACGTGACGAACGCCAGCCTGAGCGTCGTGATACACCAGCAGGACCAACCGGAACCCTTGACCCTCATGGTCGTTTCGAACCTCGCCCGCTTCCGCTTCAAAGTCCAGTACGTGGATGCCAAGGGCGACTCGATCTGGCGGATCGTGTACTGGGAGGATCTGGGCACGCCCGGCGGATTGAAGACTGTGAATAGGACCACCTGGGGGAAGGTCAAGTCTCTGTTCGGGCCATGACCGTGCGGCCTGATCTCTCGCCGGGACTGCTATGAGCCTCCGCCCGCTCCACGACAAGCGCGCGCTGGAGTCGTTCTTCCGCGCGCATCCGTTCTTGCACATCTACTCGCTCGGCGATCTCGACGATCGGTTCTGGCCGCACACGAAGTGGTTCGGATTCGAAGAGGAAGGCCGCCTGCGTGAGGTCGCGCTGCTCTATACGAAGCCGGAGCCGGCGGTGCTCCTCGCGGTCACGCCGGGCCCGATCGGCGGCATGGAGAGCCTTCTTCGAGTGCTCTCGCAGCAACTCCCGAGCCGTTTCTACGCGCACTTGAGCCCCGGGCTCTCGCGCGGGCTCGATGGACGCGTCGAGTCGCATGGCGCTTTCCTCAAGATGGGGCTTACGATGTGTGCCGCGCTCCTGTCCGCCGACGTATCCGGCGTGGTGCGTTTCACGCCGTCCGACCGCGAAGAACTCAAGGCCTTCTACCGCGAGAGCTACCCGGGCAACTGGTTCGATCCGTGGATGCTCGAGACCGGCTGCTACCATGGAGTCCGCGAGGAGGGTCGCGTCGTCTGCGTCGCGGGCGTTCACGTTTATTCGCCGCGTTATCGAGTGGCCGCCCTCGGGAACATCGCCACGCACCCGGCGGCGCGCGGGCGCGGGCTCGCGACACACGCGTGCGCGTCACTTTGCCGCGCGCTCCTCGAGAGCGTGGATCACATCGGACTCAACGTGCACTCGGGGAATGCGGCCGCCATCCGCTGTTACGAGAAGCTCGGCTTCGAGACGATCGCCGAGTTCGAGGAGTGCACGATCGAACGGACCGCATCGCCCGGAGGTGAGGCATGAAGGAGACCGAACGGATTGGTGACGAGCTGCGCCGCGCGGACCACGGCGACCCGTGGCATGGATGGTCGCTGCAGAGAATCACGGAGGATGTAACCGCGGGCGAGGCGTCCGCGAGGCCTATCCCCGGCGCGCACACGATCTGCGAGATCGTCCTTCATGTGGCGGCGTGGCGCGGCGAGGTGCGCGAGAGATTGCTCGGTGGATTGCCCGGCGAGCCGCCGGATGGCGATTGGCCGTCGCCCGCGCGCGACGAGGACGCGGCTTGGATGGCGGCTACTGCGCGGCTCGCGACGGCGCACCGTGAGCTACTCGGGGCCCTTGCGCGATTCCCGGAAGCGCGCCTGGACGAGATCGTCGGGGGCCAGCGCGAACCGGCTGTCGGAACGGGAGTCTCGTACGGCGTCATGCTGCACGGCATCGCGCAGCACGACGCCTACCACGCCGGGCAGATCGCGCTGCTGAAGAAGGCGCTGCGGGCTTCGGAGGGTGGACTGCGGCATTGACCGCGGGCGATGCGCCGGGTCGTGCGGCCGCCGCGCCCCTTGACGTTCGCACGCCCGGATCGGTAGCCTTAGGCGCCGGCCCGAAGGGCTTCAGCCTTCGGTTCCAATCTGTGGCGGTGTAGCTCAGCTGGCAGAGCAGGGGAATCATAATCCCTGTGTCCGGGGTTCAAGTCCCTGCACCGCCACCACAACGTAAACTATACCAACCAGTTAGACGTTTCACCTTTTCCCTTCTCCAGCATTTCTCCACGCCGCTGCGTTCGTCCTCGATTTGCTGCGCGCCGTCGTGCCAGTGGCGCGGCGTAGCGAGTCAAGCAGGGGGTCGTCCTTGAGATCGTCGCATGAGATGCCGAAGACTGATCAGGGGGATGGCTGCGCGTTCGCGCGGCGTTCCCGGCTCCGCTGCCGGCGCCGATTGGCGGCTAACGTTTGTCGGCCGGTCAGCTACAGTCGGGGCGACCGAACCGGACTGAGCGTCATATGAACCAATACTGGAAATCAGGCTCCTCTTGCTGTAGAACCCGCTCCGTCCGAAGCTCGCGCGACCGTGAAGGGCCGCCCGCAACAGCATTTCCTCCACGCGTAGGCACTCGTCTCGTCACGCATCTTGAGCCTGCAGCTAGGGGATCCAGCGATGTCCGCGAAGGCAAGCAATCCGACGCGGGGATGTTTCGTCGATCAGCCGCGGGAATCGTACATCCGCTCCGCAGTGTGGCGTCGGTCCATCCTACTGGTCGTCCTTCTTTCGATAGGCCCACTCCTGGACGGCAGCAAGGCCGAAGCGATCTTCCAACCCCCGATGCGGGTGACGCCGATGTGTACGGGCCCGAACGCGTCCTTTCTGGTCGAGGTCAACTTGCTGCCCAGGGACTATGACGACAGGGTAATCCACACCGTCTACTTCGACGCGACGGTGATCTATTCCGAGAACGTGCCGACCTGGACTGCGAGCTGGTCGCACGTGGTCTCGGTACAGAACGCTTCGCCCGGGATGCACAGCATGCGATTCGTGCAACTCGAGCTGCACAATTCTTCATGGATCGGGACTGCTTGCGCCTGGGTGCACAACATCGAAATCACAACCGATGCTGAGCCGAATCCGTGGATGGAAACGGTCAACGCCGATACCATTCGAGTGTATTTCAACCCGGCGGGCGTCTGCGGCATTGCTCCCTGCGATAGCATTCACCTGATCCAGGTCGTTCATCCGACCGGCAGCGATTCGAGCGGAGTGTCGAGGAATCTCTCCTATGCCGAGCAGGGATTCCCGGATTCTACCGCGCGAGATTCCCTGCGTACGCCCGCCGGATACCGCGTTGATGTCCCCGCCGAATCCTGGTGGGATGTTCCGTACTACAGCCGTGGTCTGAGCCGTCGGGGACATCCGGGCAACTCCCGCCCCGACACCACTGCTTTCCTAGCAGACCGCCCCACGAGGCGTGACCGCAACTACCCGCCTGGAATCGTGGCGATCAACCTCGATCTCGAAGTCTGCGCCGTCTGTTCGAAGGGAATCGGCATCGGGGCGATCCTCGGGACCACTACGTGGCGGTGGTCGCGGCCCCGTGGTGGTCCCCCGGCTTTCACGGCCTATCCAGGAACTCGGGATGCACCGTCGCCGGAGTTCAATGATGCGCTGGATCTCTGGCTCTCGCGGCATCCGGGATTCGTGCTCCCAGCCGCAACGCCACCCACGACTGGAGGTTCTCCATGCCAGTAGGTGCCAAGTCACTGGCGTTGATCATCGCTGTCGTCTTCTGCCTGATCGGGCCTGCTGTCACGGCTCAGCAGTATTCGCCATTCTCAGACTTCCAATCGCTGTCGGCACCCGAGCTCGCGTCGCTGCAGGCCAAGATCACATACCTAGGGCCGCTCGACTACCCAATTGAGAGCCTGGCGTTCACATCTACCCAGGGCAGTATCGACCTGGCCGCGTTCATTCCGTACCGACGCTCCGGGTGGGAAGATCAGTACGGGATGGATGATTATGGGGCAATCGCGTTTCAGATCTCTGCTGATCTTCTACAAGCCATGATCGACAGTGTCGCGACGCTGCCCGGTGTGACCGACGGCGGCATCGATTCGTCGGGGTACGTGTCGTTCGCGCTCCTCAAGACCGTCGGCTCCACGAAGGCCTTCGAAGCCATCGTTGATCAGAGCAATGGCCGAGTTCTGATGAAAGCGATCGAGAATGCGTTCTCATCTGACGCGAACGCGGTTCGGCTGACAGCGGAGCGCGCGTGCGACATGAGCCTCACATACAACGATCCGCCGACAGACGTCACGTCTCGGGTGAACATCCACTCGTCGGGGTTCCGGCGGGTCCAGGGCACGGACAACTATGTCGCAACGATGCGCATCACGAACACGTCGGAAACCATGATCCCGGCGCCGATGACGCTCCTCCCGAGGATCAAGGGTATGGCCGTCGAATTGCTCGGCGAGAGCGGGTTTGCGTGTCGGATCAGATACGGTGGTGCGTTCCTCGATCTTCCGGTCGGGGCCAGCGGCCTGGCGCCCGAAGCCTTCGTGGAGGTCATTCTGCGAGTGAACAACCCGAATAATCAGAGGTTTGACATGTCGCCATCGGTGTTTGCTGGCCCAGGAACCCGGTGAGCCGGATGCGTTGGAGAACAGCAAGCTACGCGGCTGTGATGGCCTGCGGGACACTCGCGCTGACCTTGTGCGTGCCGTCTGCGAACGCTCTAACGCGCTATGAACTTCGAGCTGTCGGCGCTGCCGCTGACACGCTTCACCTCGTGTTTGCCCTGACGTGTTCGGATTCCTCCAACGCGCTCATGATCCTTGATGCCGGTCACGACGGCTGGAGGGAGATAGCGACGACAGGCGGACCGGTAATGGGTGATCTTCTGACGAGCAGCAACCCAGCGGCGACAACCCGGATGGTCGGAGGCGCGTTTTACGACGACATCGACCTGAGGCTGGTCGGCTTCACTGGGTTCCAGTGCCGTCTTGAACCGACGGAGGTGCCGCCACCGGAGGGATTGCCGACGAGTCAGGTAGCTCTCTACTTGATGGACGACGCCGGCGCCGTGATTCCCACGACCGATCCCATCGGTGCAGATGTTCTTGCCGCCCTTGATATCAGTGGATCTGCGGGCGGCGAGCTCTCCGTCTTCTATCCTTTGGCCTTTGTCCCGCCGGACACACTCTTCCTGGACCTCGATGCCCCGCTTGTCGAGGTCGACACATCGCCTCCCTCGGGCCGCCTCCGCCTTCTTTCTGTCGCACCCAACCCGACGGTGGGGATCGTGAAGGTGACGTTCGAGCTCCCATCGGCCGGACCGGTCCGAATGCAGGTCTTCGATGTGCAAGGGCGGCTCGTGGCCGAGCCGCTGGAAGGCGTCCGCGCTGCGGGAAGGAACTCCGTGGCTTGGGACATGCGCGATCGCTCCCGACGAAGGGTTGCGGCAGGTCTCTACATCGTCGAGGTACGGTTCGGCCGCCAATCGGTCGTCAGGAAGTTCATCGTCCTAAGCTGAACGCGTCGGCAAGCCCGCAAGTGCTCCGGCGGAGGCTCGCTTTCAGCCTTCTCCAACATTTCTCCATGACCGGGGTGGATTCCAGTGGAGGGCGGGAGACTGAAGAGGACTCGAACGAAGCCGCCAACCACCGATCGAGCAACGGCATAGACTCCGAAGTCGCACGCCGCCACTAGGTTATGAATCTCGTCCCGATCGTGTTCAAGTCCCTGCACCGCCACCAGCTAACTGCAGCCGACCACGAGAGAACACGAACCCGTCGCCCATGTCCCGGATTCGGAACGCCTGCTTCAGTGCGAGCCGGCAGCGCAGGGCGGGACAGCGTGGTGCGGCCGTGAATCACAGCGTGTTGTTCGACCTCCCCGGGACGGATGCGCCTGGACAGATACCAGACGCATGAATGCGGTATGCTCTCGTTCGGCGTCGGACCATGTGGATCCCGGAGGCTTTCATGGACACCATCCTCCAGCACAGACTGAGAGCAGCGGCCGTCGCCGTCTTCTCGGGCCGACCGATCCTCGCCGCTTACGCGCACGGCAGTCGGATTAGCGGTAGGCCACGGCCCGGGAGTGATCTCGACATCGGCTACTACCTCTTGCCGGACCGTGTCGAGCAAGGCCTCACCATCCGAGAAGAGATGGCTATGGCGGCGGATCTTTCGGAGAAACTCAGTCTGGATGTCGATCTGAGAAGCCTCGATCATGCCTCCCTGGAGTTGCGGGGCCGGATCCTCGAAGAGGGCGTTCGAATTTACTCGGGAGATGAGGTTCTCCGGGTCTCCTTGGAGCGCACGATTCTGTCCTTCTACCACGACTACAAGGACACCTTCCGGAGGATGCACGAAATCCGCCTGCGCAGGAAGGCGACGAGGGGAGCGGCCTGATGGTCGACAAGGCGCGACTGGACCAGATGCTCTCGAACCTCCTCGACTACGTGGCCGTTCTGGAGCGACTTGCCCCGACGCCGGAGCAGGAATTTCTGCGGAATTCCGACAGGATCGGCAACGCGAAGTATCACTTTGTCATCGCGATCGAGTGTTGTATCGACGTCGCGAATCACATTATCGCCTCGGAGGACCTGCGGTTCCCGAGGGACAACGCAGACAGCTTCGCCGTTCTGGTGGACGCCGGCATTTTGGCCGAGGACCTGCGCGAACCCCTACGCTCCATGGCCAAGTTCCGCAACCGCCTCGTCCACCTCTACTGGGAGGTTGATGATCGGAAGGTCCACGAGTATCTTCGAACATCGATCGCCGACCTGAACCGGTTCGTGCGGGCGATCGCAGATCGCTTCCACGAATAAGGCGCGGCTGCCCGATCTGAATCGCACCCACCAAAGGGCTCTCCGCGTCTCCAGTATGCCTCCACGACCAGGGTGGATTCCGGCAGACTCGATGGGACTCGCGTGGACAAGAACGGCGGCGGGGACCCACGATCCTGCAGCGGCATCCAGCCCGAAGTCGCGCGCCGCAGCAGGGTTAGCGGAAACTCGGCGGTGAGGTTCAAGTCCCTACACCGCCGCCAGTTAGCAGCGCCCGCCGTCCCGCCGTGCCTTTCCGTATCCCGGCTGCTTCTTGATCTGTGCGCGAAAGTCTGTTATCGTGGCCGTGATAATTACCGAGGCCGCGTTATATAACACGGCCATGATAAAGGCCATCCCAGAGGCAGGAAGCCATGGACCAACGTGACTCTTGGCTCAGTTCAGGCCCGCCGAGCCGAGCAGTGGAGGCTGCGGAGTTGCTCGCTCGCGCGTTCCGGCAGGAAGGCTGGCGCATCGTTCGCCAACCTCCCGTTCAACACGGCTACCGGCCGGACTTGCTGATCCGACGGCCGGGAGCATCGTATGCCGTCGAAATCAAGGTGGGAGCGGAGGGAAGAAGTGATCGCCTCATTCCGTTGTGGTCGCAGGCATACATCCAAGCTTCTCATCTGGCCGGCGAGCACCCGCCGCTCGCGGTCGTCGCCGCCCCCAAGATCGCACCCCGTGCTGCCCAGCAGGTGCTCAAGTTCGCTGAACAATACGTTCCCGAGGCCGCAGCCGGCGTCATCGACTTCGAAGGCCTGCACATGTTTCGGGGGCCACACCTGGAGGCCATGAACGTCGAGCCGCCGCGGGTGTCGCCATGGCTCCGGGCCCCTGCTGACCGGGCGCACCTCTTCTCGGACCTGAACCAGTGGATGCTCAAAGTCATCCTTGCGCCCGAGCTTCCCGAGAACCTGCTCTCGGCGCCGCGAGCGCGGTATCGAAGCGCCTCACAGTTGGCGAAGGCGGCGGGCGTCTCCGTCATGAGCGCGTTCCGCTTCGTGCAGCAGCTTCGGCACGAGGGGTACTTGCACGAATCGGAACCCTACTTGAGCCTGGTCCGCCGTGGCGACCTCTTTCAACGATGGCTGGCCTCAGCGATGCAGCGCGCCAAAGAAGTGCCGATGCATTGTCTGCTTCGGAGCGGCCGCTCAGCGGGCGCACGTCGACAGCTGCTCGACAGCGGCCATGCGTGCCTGGCGCTGTTCGCCGCGGCACGCGCCCTCGATGTCGGTTTCGTGGAAGGTGTGCCGGACCACGTATACGTTCGGCGGCTCGCGCCGGCAGATCTTTCTCGATGGGACGGCATGGTGCTCGCCGAGCCGGGCGAAGTCCCAGACATGATCGTGCGGCAGGCGCCGGCCGCACATTCGGTCTTTCGCGGGATCGTTCGCCCGAACGGCCTCGCTTGCTGCGACATTCTGCAGGTCTGGCTGGACGTCTCCAGCCACCCTTCCCGCGGGCAGGAGCAGGCGGCCCTCATAAGGCGGCGCGTTCTTGGACCGCTGTTCGAGGCTTCCTCATGAATGATCTCGCCGCGTTCGCCCGGCTGCTCGATGCTCTCAGGCCTTGGCTGAACGAGCTTGTCATTGTCGGAGGATGGGCGCATCGCCTGCATCGCTTTCATTCACTCGCTCATCCGCAGACGTACGCGGTCGTGGGGACCAAGGATGCGGACGTCGCCTTTTCGGCCGGCACATCGTTCGATGGCGACATCGCCGCCGCGCTTCGGAGGGCGGGCTTTCGCGAGGATCTCTCCGGCGATCACAGGCCGCCGATCACTCAGTATCGTCTCGAATCGGAGGATGACGGATTCTCGGCCGAGTTCTTGGTGCCGTTGCTAGGGAGCGAGATAAAGCGCGGCGGAAGGCGCGACGTCACACTTGCAACGGCGGGCATCACCGCGCAGAAGCTGAGGCACCTGGATCTCTTGCTTCTCGAGACGTGGCACGTTCGGTTGAGCCGGGATGTTGAAGTCCCGGTGGCAGGCCCGGTGGACGTCAGGTTGCCGAATCCCGCGTCCTTCATAGCCCAGAGGATTTTGATCTATAAAGAACGCGCGCCATCAAGACGGGCCCAGGATGCGCTCTACATCCATGACGCGCTGGAACTCTTCGGTGGAGAGTTGCCGCTTCTCAGATCCCTGTGGCGTGAACGGATCCGTCCCTCGATCCACGACCGTACCGCGAGGTTGCTCGAGAGGTCTCGGCACGAGCAGTTCGATTCTGTGACTGACGTCATCAGAAACGCCGCCCGGATACCCCAGGACAGGATCCTGCGTCCCCAGCGATTCCAGGCGACCTGCGCGTACGGACTTGAAGAGATTTTCGGCACGACATCCAGCGGTGAGTCTCGGGAAGTCCGGACAGGGACCGGAGGCTTCGCCTGACGACAGGAGTCTCGCCCCCTTGCAGGCAAATGCCTTATGATTCTTGCGTTCTATTCGGAGACCGTGGGGACTCGGGGTATCACGTATGCGCCGCAGGACCTGGGTTTGCCTAACGCTGGCGGGCGTCCTCTGCGCGGCCTATGTCTTCTTTCGCGTGTTCGTCTCGCCCGAGTACGAGTTCCTCCGACCGTCTCTCCGCGGCCGATGGATCGTGCATCCTGAACCGCAGATCGCCTACCGCGCCCCCCGCACCTGCCCCGACGCGCTGTTCGTGCGCCGCTTTGCCGTGGGGACGCTCACCGATCACCAGAGGATTGACGTGACCGCGATGCGCGGGTTCGTCCTGGCCGTGAACGGCGACACGTTGCCACTCAGTGAGGCGCGTAACTGGAAGAAGGCGTCGCGGTACGACATCTCGCCCTACCTGCTGCCCGGCCGCGAAAACGAGATCAGCGTCCGGGTCACGAACCTCGAGGGGCCGCCGGCGCTTCTCGTGGAAGGCCCGGCGAGCGTCCGCACCGGGCGGAACTGGAGCGTGTCGCTTGGGCCGAGCTTCGAAAGCCGGTCGCCCGCCGCGGCGGCCATGCGGGACGAGGCGTTCCGAGCGCGGCAGGCGCGGAGCACGATCTCTGGTTACGGCGTCGCCGTCGCCGCGCTGGTCCTCTACAACCTGGCCATCGTGTTCGCCCTTCTGCCCAAGCGCTTCAAGCCGTGGCTCGGTTCGGGGACTCCATCGCCTCGTGAGGAGCGTCTGCTGCGGCTGTGGCCGATCTTCCTCTTCTTGGTTCTGGTGATCGTCTACGGGCACAACCTCGCCACGTATCCGCATCAGAGAGGCTGGCTGGACTGGGGTGGTCACCTCGACTACGTCCGGCGTCTTGCGCTGGGACAGGGGCTCCCGACCGTGAAGGACGGCTGGGAGATGTTCCAGCCCCCGCTCTACTACGCGTCGGCGAGCCTCGTCTACCTCGCCGCCGGCGGACCGCAGCACGAGGTCTCGGCGACGAAAGCGCTCCAGGCCGTGTCGGCCGTCACCACGCTGTTGCTCATTCTCGTGGCGCTCTGGCTGATCCGCGTCCTGTTCCCGCGCGCCACTCGTCTGCAGAGCCTCGGATTCACGGCGGTCGCCGTCCTCCCGATGAACATCTACATGGCAGGGATGATCTCGAGCGAGCCGTTCTCCTCTTTCATGATCGGCCTCGGCGCCGCGCTCGCCGCGCGGTTCTGCTTCGGCGTCCAAAAGCCGGCGCGCACGGCGGTCATCGTCGGGCTGGGCTGCGGCCTCGCCATGCTCTCGAAATTCGGCGGGCTGGCGCTCCTCGCTACGCTTCTCCTGCTCGCCGCACTCCGCGCATTGGAAGCTCGCCCGCGGTGGACGTGGGGACTCCTGACGCTAGCCGTGGCGCTGGCCGTCGGCGGATGGTTCTACGCGCGAAACGTGGTCCTCTTCCAAAATCCGCTCGCCGCCCAGTGGGACAAGGTCTCGGGCCTTCACGTCGAGCAGTCTCCCGGCTACCGGACGCTCGGGACTTATCTGCGGTTCGGTGAGGTCTTCTTTCACTACCCGACGTTCGCGCGGTCGTCCGACTTCTGGAACGGCGTCTACGCGACGGCCTGGGGCGACGGGCATGGACTCTTTCAGGATCCCATGAACAAGCGGCTGCAGGCTGCCGGCCTGGCGATCCTCTGGCTTTCCTGGCTGCCGATGGCGGCGATGGTCTTCGGGGCATGGCGGGCGCTTCGTCAGGTCTTCTCACGTGAATGGGATCAGCCGCTCTTCGTTCTCGTGAGTATGGCGGCCCTGCTCGTTTTCGGCCTCGTCTGGTACTCGATTCAGGTCCCGCATTACTCGTCGGTCAAGGGCTTCTACGTGCTCGCGCTGGTCCCTGTGGCGGGCGTGTTCGCGGGGATGGGTCTCGAGGCGATGTGCGATCGTCTGGGGCGGCTTCGCTGGCTCGTCTACGCCGAGTTGGGGGCTCTCACGCTCGCCGTCCTCGCGCTTTTCTGGTATCGCGGGACTTGAGATGTGTCGAAAAGGAGGGAGGGTTCATGGCTTCGCCACGACCTGCCGGCCTACTAGCATTGTTGCTCCTCTGGCCGACGGTTTCTTCGTACGGCTCCTCGAACTTGGGATCCGCGGCCGCAGCGGGCGGAGCCGAGCCGAGAAGTCCAGCCTATGCGGCTGCCGCATGGGTGGCGCTCGGCGGGCCGCCGGGCGGGCTGGGCTACGACATCCGCCACGATTACAGCAACTTCAATCGCTGGTATGTCACCGACGACTTTGCCGGCTGCTTCTTCAGCGACGACCGCGGCCTCACTTGGAAGTCCAGCAACGCGGGCCTGCACATCCTTGATGCAGACCTGGGCTTCAGGGTCGCGGATTTCTGCGTGACCGTGGATCAACACAATCCGTCCACGCTCTGGACCGGCCTCGACATAGTGGGGCATAT
>JAGVPR010000056.1 GCA_020052115.1 Candidatus Eiseniibacteriota bacterium | reverse complement strand
GCCGCGGCCGCGCTGGCCGAGTTGGCGGGCGCCGACGGCATCACGGTCCACCTGCGTGAGGACCGGCGCCACATTCAGGACCGCGACGCGCGGCTCCTGCGCGAAGTGGTCCAAGGCGCCTTCAATCTGGAGATGGCCGCTACGCCGGAGATGGTCCGGATCGCGCTCGAGCTGAAACCGGATCTCGTGACGCTCGTGCCCGAGAAGCGCCAAGAGCTGACGACCGAGGGCGGGCTCGACGTGCACGGCCTCGAGAAAACGCTCGCGCCCCAGATCCGGGCTCTTCGCGATGGGGGGCTTCCAATCTCCTGCTTCATTGATCCGCGGCCGGAGCAGGTGGACGCCTCGGCACGCATGGGGGCGCAGGCCGTCGAGCTGCACACAGGGTCGTACTGCGAGCGTTTCGGTACTCCTCGGGAAGCGGAGGAGATGGTGGCGCTCTTGACGGCTGCGGAGCGTTCGGCCTCTGCGGGGCTCTCGGTGCGGGCCGGGCACGGGCTCGACTACCGCAACACGCACCGCATGAACGAAATCCCCGAGCTGGAGGAGGTAGCGATCGGCCATTCGATCGTGGCGCGAGCGGTCCTCGTCGGCCTCGAACGGGCCGTGATCGAAATGATCTCTCTGCTCGGACGGTAGTCGCCGGCCGCCCGAATGCGGGAGGCGGGGGTCGGGTTTTCCCGTTGACAGGGGGTGCCCGCGCCGCTAGACTCCACTCTTTGTTTGGTTTTCGCTGTCCCCGCTTGACTGCCGCCCGTGCGGGGTATGCCCGCGACCGGGAGATCTTCATGGACAAGGCGTTCCGCTGGAAGCTGATCATCACCCTCGCGATGATCGCCATTTCGATTTGGGCGCTCATTCCGACGGTGCGTTTGTACTCGATCCCGCGCGGTCAGCGCGACACGATGACCGGCCCACAGATCGACCGCCTCCGCAACCGCTCGATGAAGCTGGGGCTCGACCTCCAGGGCGGCATGGACTTGGTTCTCGAACTCGACCGCGCCGCCCTCCCCGAGGGGAGCGATGTCAGCGAAGCGACCGATCGCGTCATCGAGATCCTCCGCAACCGCGTGGACCAGTTCGGCGTGGCCGAGCCGGTCATCCAGAAGCAGGGCGAGGACCGGATCGCGGTGCAGCTTCCGGGCCTCCTCGATCCCCAGCGCGCCCGGCGGCTCATCGGCCAGACCGCGCTCCTCGAGTTCAAGCTGGTGAAGACCGGCGACGAGGAGCAGCGCGTTTTTCAGACCGTGGACCGCTACCTCGCGAACCGGGCCAAGAACGACGGCCAGCCGGCGCTGAGCGCCCCGGGTGACTCGATCCTCGCAGCCGATGCCGCAGCGGCGGATTCGCTCCTCGCCGATCGCCCGCTCTCGAGTCGTTCCGTGGGCGAGTGGGGCGGCGGGCTTTTCTTCCCGGAGAGCGAGTGGCAGTCGGTCGCCACCATGTTGCAGGAAGCCCGCACGGACTCGATCTTGCCGCCCGACACGCAGCTCGCCTGGAGCAAGGATACCGAGCGCGCGAACGAGCAGATTGGGCGGGTGCTGTTCGTGCTGAAGAAGAAGCCGGAACTCACCGGCGCCGGGATCGCGAACGCCGCCCGCACGCTGGGCGATGACCCGCGAAATCCGGGCGCGGCGGGCGTCTCGCTGACGCTCAACAACCGCGGCTCGGCCACCTTCGCGCGCGTCACCGGCGATAACGTGAACCGCCAGCTGGCGATCGTGCTCGACGGGCGCGTCGCGAGCGCCCCCGTGATCCAGGACAAGATCCGCGGCGGCCGCGCCTCCATCACCGGAAGGTTCTCGGATCAGGAAGCGCGAGATCTCGCGGTCGTGCTCAGGGCCGGCGCGCTGCCGGCGCCCGTGCGGATCATCGAGGAGCGCACGGTCGGGCCGTCGCTCGGTCGCGACTCGATCCGGCAGGGGCTCAGGGCCGGGATCGCCGGCTCGCTCGCGGTCATGGTGTTCATGCTCTGGTATTACAAGGCCGCGGGGTTCATCGCCGTGCTCGCCCTCGTGCTGAATGTCTACTTCCTGTTCGCCGTTCTTGCGGGGCTGAAGGGGACCCTCACCCTTCCCGGCATCGCCGGCGTCGTGCTGACAATCGGCATGTCGGTGGACTCGAACGTCCTCATCTTCGAGCGAATCAAGGAGGAACTCCGCAACCTCAAGTCCATTCGGGCTGCCATTGACAGCGGATACAAGCGGGCGTTCCGGACGATCCTGGACGCCCACGTGACGATCCTCATCACCGGGGTCGTCCTCTACCAGTTCGGAACCGGCCCCATCCGGGGCTTTGCGGTGACCCTCGTGATCGGGCTCATCGCCAATATGTTCACCGCGGTCCTCGTGACCCGGATGATCTACGACGCGATCACCCAAAGGCGCCGGCTTCAGAAGCTGTCCATCTAGCGGCCGGCAAGAGGATTCGAAATGCCACAGTTTCTCGTCGGTGCCAACGTGCGGTGGATGCGGCTCAGGAAGTACACCTACATCTTCTCCGCCATCGTGACGCTTATCGGCATCGGGTCCATCATCGCCCAGGGCGGGCTGCGCTACGGCATTGATTTCAGCGGCGGCCGCCTGCTCTACATCGCCACCAACCAGACCGTTCCCGTGGAGGATGTTCGCCGCGTGACGGAGCAGGCGGGGTTCTCCGGGGCCGAGATCCAGGAGATCGGCGAGCAGGGCCGGCGTTTCCAGATCCGTGTCGCCATGGCCGAGGATGTAGGACAGCCGGGCATGACGAGCCCCTCCGAGACGCTCGTCTCTTTGCTCGAATCAACCCATCCGGGCCTGAAGATCGAGGTGCAGCAGGAGGAAACGGTCGGCCCAAAGGTCGGGCAGGAGCTGCGCGGAAAGGCCCTTTGGGCCATTCTCTGGTCGGTCGCGGGAATCCTCGTCTACATCGGGATCCGATACGAATTCAAGTTCGCGCTCGGGGCCGTGATCGCGATCTTCCATACCGTCTTCTTCACCGTCGCCATTCTGTCCCTGCTGAACAAGGAGTTCACGATCCCGATCTTGGCCGCCCTGCTCACCCTCGCCGGCTACTCGGTGAACGACACGGTGGTCGTGTTCGACCGGATCCGCGAACAGCGCCCGCTGCACCGGCGCGATGCGCTCAGCGATATCATTGATCTCTCGGTGAACCAGACGCTGAGCCGGACGATGATCACGTTCCCGACGGTGCTCTGCCCGATCTACGCGCTTCTTTTCCTCGGCGGCGAGGTGATCCACGATTTCGCCTTCGCGATGTTGATGGGCGTCGTGGTCGGCACCTACTCCTCCGTCTTCGTGGCCAGCGCTCTCGCCCTGGACATCACGCGCTGGTTCGAGAAGAAGAAGAAGGCTCCGGCCGTCGCGGCGGCCCGCTAGAAAGACCGCCGGAACCGCGGCGCGGGCCGCAGGGTATGATGAAGAGGCGCGGCGCCGGCTTCTCCGTTGCCTCTGGAGGCGCCGCCCCATCTATCCCATGAGCCAAACGCGCCGCTATCCACTCGTTGCCGTCCTGGCCGGGATGGTCCTCTTCGCGACCCTCCCGGGAACGGCGAGCGCCGCCCTGGAGACCGGCTTCCGCATCGCCCGCCTCAAGTACGGCGGCGGGGGCGACTGGTACAGCAACCCCTCCTCCCTGCCAAATCTAATGAAGGCGCTGGGCGCAAGGACGACCACCTCCGTGGAAGCGCCGGAGGAGGCGCGGGTCGAGCTGCTCTCGGACGATCTGTTCAACTACCCGCTCGTCTACATGAACGGCCACGGCAACGTTCGGTTCTCCCAGGAGGAGGCCAAGCGGCTCAGGACGTATCTCGAGGCGGGCGGCTTTCTGTGGGCCGACGACAACTACGGGATGGATAAGTCGTTCCGCGAGGAAATGAAGGAGGTTTTTCCCGACCGTCCCATGGTCGAGCTTCCGTTTTCACACGAGATATATCACTGCTTCTACGATTCTCCGTCGGGGCTGCCGAAGATCCACAAGCACGACGGCAAGCCCCCGCAGGGCTTCGGCATCTTCGACGGCGGAAGGCTCGTGGTATTCTACTCGTACGAGACGGATATCGGCGACGGACTCGAGGATCCGGAAGTCCATAATGACCCGCCCGAGAAGCGCGAGGCGGCCCTGCGCTTCGCGATAAACCTCGTCAACTACGTGATGACACATTGAACGGGAGGCGCCGACGCCGCCCGGCGGCGCACACATCATGACCACCTCTCACGATCGAGTCGTCACCCTCCTGTCAGCGGGCCGGAGCGCCCTCATCCGGCGCACGACATCCGCCGGAGCCTGGCGCGCGGCCGCGGTGGCCGCCGTCGCGACAGCCGTGGCGGTCCTAGATCGGAAGAGCG
>JAGVPR010000363.1 GCA_020052115.1 Candidatus Eiseniibacteriota bacterium | reverse complement strand
ACTCGATCGCCCGAGTCCGCCGCGATGAGGCCGAGCGGGTTCAGGCGGAGGCGCGCCGCCTGTGGAAGCCGATGGCGGAGCGGCAGCGCGAATTGGTCGCGTCCTAGGAGGGACGATGGGAATGGTGACGATCCGCATCGACGGCAAGCCCATCGAGGTCGAGGAGGAATCGTACATTCTCCAGGCCGCCCAGACGCTGGCGATAGACATCCCGACGCTCTGTTGGTACAGGTACATCAACCCCTATGCCGCCTGCCGCCTCTGCATGGTCGAGATCACGGACAAGCGGGGCCGCGTTCGCATGGTGACGTCCTGCAACTTTCCCGCCGAAGCAGGGCTCGGGGTCCGCACGCACACCCCGCGCGTGCTCGCGACGCGGCGCATGAATTTCGAGATGCTCGCGAGCCGCTGCGCCCCGGCGCCGGTGCTGGTGGACCTCGGCAAGAAGCTCGGCATCGAGAACCCGCGCTGGGGCTGGGGGGAGGACACGTGCATCCTCTGCGGCCTCTGCGTGCGCGTATGCGACGAGGTCGTCGGTGCGCAGGCGATCGGCTTCGCGGCCCGCGGCACCTCGCGCACCGTCACCACGCCGTTCGAAGTGGACTCCGAGGCGTGCATCCTCTGCGGCGCCTGCGCTGCGGTCTGCCCGACCGGCCACATCCGCATGGAGGAGTGCTCCGGCCGCGAGATCGTCCATCGCGAGATCACGCTGGGTCCGAACGCCGCCATCTCCGTCCCGTTCCGCCAGGCGGTCCCGAACGCGCCACGCATTGATCCCGAGTACTGCGTGCACTTCCGGACGGGCGGCTGCAAGGTCTGCGCGCAGGTCTGCCCGATGGAGTGCATTGACCACGAAGACGAGGAGCGGCGCGAGGAGATCGAGGTGGGGGCCGTCATCCTGGCAACCGGCTTCCAGGATCTCGACCCGACACCGCTCAAGCAGTACGGCTACGGCAAGCTTCCGAACGTCATCACGTCCATGGAGTTCGAGCGGATGAACAGCGCCGCGGGCTCAACGGACGGCAAGATCCTCATGGAGGGAGGGCAGGAGCCTCGTTCCATCGCCATCCTCCACTGCATCGGCAGCCGCGACGAGAAGCACCACCCGTACTGTAGCCGCGTCTGCTGCATGTACGCTCTCAAGTTCGCGCACCTGGTCAAGGAGAAGACGACCGCGGAAGTGTACCAGCTCTACATAGACCTGCGCTCCTTCGGCAAGGGCTACGAGGAGTTCTTCCAGCGGATCCTGACCGAAGGCGTCAACTTGATCCGCGGCAAGGGCGCAGAGGTGGTGCCCGCGCCGCAGTCGCGCCGCGACGAGGGACCGCTTCTCGTGCGGTGCGAGGACACGCTCGCCGGCCGCTTCCGCGAGATCCCGGTGGACATGGTGATCCTCTGTACGGCGCTCGAGGCGCAGCAGGACGCGAAGGAGACCGGACGCAAGTTCGGCGTCTCGGTCGGAGCCGACGGCTGGTTCATCGAGCGCCATCCGAAGCTTGGGCCGGTCTCGACAACGACCGACGGGATCTTCCTCGCCGGCGCCTGCCAGGGACCGAAGGACATCCCGGATGCGGTGGCCCAGGGAGGCGCAGCGGCGGCGCAAGCGATGTCGCTCATGATCCGGGGCGAGGTCGAAATGGACGCCGCGTGCGCCGTTGTGGACGAAGCGCTGTGCAGCGGCTGCCGCCTCTGCAACGAACTCTGCCCGTACGGCGCCATCTCGTTCGACATCGAGAAGACGCTCTCGCTCGTGAACGCGGCTCTGTGCAAGGCCTGCGGCACCTGCGCGGCGGGCTGCCCGAGCGGCGCCATCAAGGGCCTGCACTTCACCGACCAACAGATCTATGCGGAGATCGAAGGGATCCTCTCATGAGCTTCGAACCGAGACTCGTGGGCTTCCTCTGCAACTGGTGCAGCTACACGGGGGCGGATCTGGCCGGGACGGCGCGGATGAAGTACCCGCCGAACATGCGTGTCATCCGCGTCATGTGTTCCGGGCGGGTGGATCCGAACTTCATCCTGGAAGCGCTCGCGCATGGCGCCGACGGCGTGCTCGTCCTCGGCTGCCACCCCGGCGACTGCCACTACGCCGAGGGAAACTACAAGTGCCGAAAGCGGCTTCCGATCACGAAGCGGCTCGTCGAGGGGATGGGAATCGAGCCCCAGCGGGTTCGCCTGGAGTGGGTCTCCGCATCCGAAGCGTCGCGTTTCTCCGAAGTGGTCACTGAGTTCACCGAGCAGATCCGGGTTCTGGGACCGCTGAAGCTCGAGGACTGGACGTTCGACCGGGCGGCCGCCGACGCTCAGCTCGAGCACAACTGACATAGAGGTGACGATGGCCAAGCCGAAGCTCGCGCTCTACTGGGCCTCCTCGTGCGGAGGATGCGAGATCGCCGTCCTCGACACGGAGCTCAAGGTCCTCGAGATCGCCGATTTCTTTGACATCGTCTTCTGGCCGTGCGCCACCGACTTCAAGTACGACGACGTGCGCGCGATGAAAGACGGCGAGATCACGCTGACGCTTTTCAACGGGGCGATCCGCAACTCGGAGAACTACGAGCTGGCGAAACTGCTGCGGCAGAAGTCCGTCGTCCTCTGCGCCTTCGGCTCGTGCGCAGCCGACGGCTGCATCCCCGGCCTCGCCAACTTCACGACCGCCGAGGAGATCCTGCGCTACGTGTACGAGGACTCGCCCTCGACCGTGAATCCGGAGAAGATCCGGCCGCAGACGGAATACGCGGTTCCCGAGGGAGTGCTGAGTATCCCGCACTTCTGGAACACCGTGCGCAATCTGTCGCAGGTCGTCGACGTGGACTACATCATGCCGGGCTGCCCGCCGCAACCTGACCAGATCAAGCTCGTCGTGGACGCGGTCATTGACATCCTCAAGAACGGCAAGCCGCTTCCGCCCAAGGGCACCGTCCTCGGCGCCGACGAGCGCGCCTGCTGCGACGAATGCCCCCGCAAGAAAGACGTGAAGACGATCAAGAAGTTCGTGCGGCCGCACGAGATCATCCCGGACCCTGAGATCTGCCTGCTCGAGCAGGGGATCCTCTGCATGGGGCCGGCGACGCGCGGCGGCTGCGGCGCGAAGTGCGTGAATGCGGGCGTCCCTTGCCGCGGGTGTTACGGCCCGCCGGCGAACGTGCGCGACCAGGGCGCGAAGATGGCCTCGGCCATCGCGGGCGTCCTCGACGCCGACGATCCGTCCGAGATTGATGCGATCATCGCGGGGATCCCGGACATGATGGGGACCTTCTACCGGTTCAGCCTGCCGCATTCCACCCTTCGGCGAAAGCAGGTGCGCGCATGAAGTCCATCACCATTGATCCGATCACGCGCCTGGAAGGACACGGCAAGATCCACCTGTTCGTGGACGACGACGGGAACCTCGCGAACGCCTACTTCCAGATCCCGGAGCTGCGAGGCTTCGAGGTCTTCTGTCGCAACCGCCCGGTCGAGGAGATGCCGCGGATCACCACGCGCATCTGCGGCGTCTGTCCGGAAGCGCACCACATGGCCTCGGTCAAGGCCGCCGACGCCGTTTACGGCGTGACGCCGCCGCGCGCCGCGCTCAAACTCCGCGAGCTTCTATACAACGGCTTCTACGCGGGCGACCATACGACGCACTTCTTCGCGCTCGGAGGTCCGGATTTCGTCGTCGGCCCTCAGGCGCCGAAGGCGGAGCGAAATATCCTCGGCGTGGTGGCGAAGGTGGGACTCGAGCTGGGCGCCGAGGTCATCAAGCAGCGCGCGCGCGGCCAGCGCGTCGTACAGATCATCGGGGGAAAGGCGCTCCATCCGGTGACGGCGCTGCCGGGCGGGATGTCGAAGCGCGTGACGAAGGAGGAGCAGCAGGAGCTCATCCGGATCGGCAAGGAGATGGTCGAGTTCGGGAAGCTCACGGTCAAGATCCTCGAAGATGTCGTCCTGAAGAACAAGGCGTACGTGGATCTGATCCTGAGCGACATGTTCGCGCACCGGACCTACTCGATCGGCCTCGTGGACAAGAACGCGAAAGTCACCTTCTACGACGGCACGGTGCGCGTCGTGGATCCGGACGGCAAGATCTTCTGCGAGTACCAGCCGAAGGAGTACCTCGAGCACATCGCCGAGGCGGTGCAGCCGTACAGCTATCTCAAGTACCCCTACTTGAAGAAGGTCGGCTGGAAGGGGCTCGTTGACGGCGCGGACTCCGGGGTTTACCGCGCCACGCCGATGAGCCGTCTCAACGTCAGCGACGGCATGGCGACGCCGCTCGCGCAGGCGGAGTACGAGAGGCTCTTCGAGACGATCACGGGAGACCGGAGCGGGAAGAAACCGGTGCACGCCACGCTCGCGATCCACTGGGCCCGTGTAGTCGAGCTGCTCTTCGCCTGCGAGGCGACGTATCAGCAGGCGCAGGACGACGAGATCACGTCCGACAAGATCCATCACCCGCCGGACGGGATCGTCGGCGAAGGCGTGGGGATCGTGGAGGCGCCGCGCGGGATACTCACGCACCACTACAAGACCGATGAAAGGGGATATATCCGGGAAGCGAACCTGATCGTCGGAACCACGAACAACAACGCGGCCATCTCGATGTCCATCAAGAAAGCGGCCGAGGGGCTCATCAAGAAGGGAAGCGTGGTGGTGGACGGCACGCTCAACATGATCGAGATGGCGTTCCGCGCTTACGATCCCTGCTTCGGGTGCGCCACGCACGCGGCCCTCGGGAGGATGCCGCTCGAAATCCTCATCCACTCCGCGGACGGTTCGGTGCGCGAAACGACCCGCCGCTTCTGCTGAGCGATGGCGGGGACCCGAACGCTGGTTCTCGGCCTCGGAAACGAGATCGTTTCCGATGACGGCTTCGGCCCCGCCGTCGCTCAGGCATGTCGCGGCGCCCTGGCCGGCCGCCCGGACGTCACCGTCGAAACCGCCTCCGTCGCGGGATTCCATCTCCTCGACCTGTTCGCAGGATACGATCGCGTCCTGATCGTGGACGTCGTGCAGACCGGCGCGCACCCGCCGGGAACGCTCCTCATCTGGCCCGTCTCGAAATCGTCCGAAGCGCGCACGCTCGGCGGATCGCATCAAACCGATCTCGAAACCACCCTCTCGCTGGGCCGCGCGATCGGCATGCTCCTGCCCGAGACGCTGGCCGTCCTCGTGGCCGAAGCACTCGACCTCCTGACGATCCAGGAAGCGCTGAGCCCCGCGATCGCCGCTGCCGTTCCGCGCGCGGCCGCGCTCGTGCGCGGGTGGGTGGAGACGGGCGAACTCCCACTGCCGAAAATCGAAACCGGCGCCTGATCCGCCGCGGGCGATTTGCGCCGCGCGCCTGCCCCGGACGCGTTTTTCTGAATCCTTCGCACGCGAGCATCGCATCCCCCGGGGGCTGTGGCATACTGAAGCCCGAGTGACGTCCATGGAGGGCGCCGCCTCCCAGGGGGGAATGTGCGATCGTGAAGGCGCGGATCCTCGCGGCATGCCTGCTCGCGTCTCTCGTCACATCGAGAGCCGCGCCGGCCGCCTCGCCGCCGCCCAGATGCAAGCGCCGCAACAAATCCTTGGTCAGCGCGCCAAAAAATTCCTCGCTCAACACCGCCGCGTGCCGCTGCAAAAAATCGCCAATTGTGCTGTGGTCCGGCTGT